>CAMFJP010000014.1 GCA_945957075.1 uncultured Chlamydiae bacterium | reverse complement strand
GGGGTCTCCTCCGCTGAGAATGATTTCGGAGAGGGAGGGATCTTGTCTAATAACCTCCATCTCTTGGGCTAATCCTTTTGCTTCGCGCTCGTAGGGGAAATGTCTTCGAAAGCAGTATCTGCAGTGCATGGCGCAGGCCGAGGTTGTTAAAAGTAGAGCTCTTCCTTTGTACTTGTGTAGTAATTTAGGTGTTTTTTGCGCCTCTTTGTCTCCAACTGGATTGCATCCAAAGTGCAAGGGGGATGTGTTTTCTGCGTTTGTAGGTAAAAATTGTTTTAATATAGGATCGTTAAGATTTTTTTTATCGATTTTTTCTGCAAGTCTTCTGGGTAAGTTTAGGAGAAAGTTTGGTTTATAATCGATGGATGCACGCATAGAGGGGTCCCATTCTAAAAAATCTAGAAGGGAGTTTATGTTTGTAAAATTTTGTTTTTTAATTTCTTGCCACATGATTTTATGTTGCGACAGCTTGTATTTTCATGGTTCTGTAAATGCTAGCTAGTCCATTAGATCTTCCTGGAGACAGCAGGTTGTATAGGTGGATGTCTTGGAGGAAATGGGGTGGACATTTAAATAAAGCGCTTTTAGGTTCTTGGCTATACACAGCGATAAGTAGACCCGCAAGCCCTGCAGAAATAAGGGCGTCAGCAGAGCATTTGAATAGGATGATTTCTTCTGTTTTTTTAGCGTATAGGTATAGAAGGCTTTGGCAGCCTGGGACTAGAGTAGCTTCTTTGCGCTCTTCTGCGTTAAGGCGTGGGAGTGCTTTTCCGATTTCTATGATTTTTTTATAGCGTTCTTCTGCTGTTTTGCATGATAAAAACAGTGCGCGCAAGCGATCTTGTTTTTCTAGGCATGAGGTGAAAATTGTCTCGTCCATGCGCTGATTATAGAGGAAAGAGTTTTACGATTGCAATTAAATCCCTTCTTTTTTAATATCACAGCTGTTTTTGAAACGCGTTGGGGTGTCGCCAAGCGGTAAGGCAGCGGTTTTTGGTACCGCCATGCGGAGGTTCGAATCCTTCCACCCCAAGATGTTATTGGCGCTTAGAAACCTGGTTAGGACTAGTCTATGTTAGATGGTATTGAAGTCCAACCTTTGTTGTTTGCTGGAACTTCTCATCTTGGGTGGTCTCAGTGTGTGGCAAAGGAACTTGGAACTAGACTGGGTGATATCGCCATAGAAACTTTTCCAGATGGTGAGATAGGCGTTCAAATAAAAGAGAATGTCCGTAGTCGGGATGTGTTCGTTCTGCAAACTATCGCACGGCGTCCCCACTTCTATCTCATGGAATTGTTGATCATTATCGATGCTTTGAAGCGCGCTTCCGCTAAGTCGATCACGGCTGTAATACCCTATTTTGGGTACGCAAGACAAGATCGTAAAGACAAAGGCAGGGTGCCCATTACAGCAAAGCTTGTGGCTAATTTGCTAGAAAAAGCAGGGGCCACTCGCGTGCTAACGATGGATTTGCATGCAGAGCAGCTACAGGGTTTTTTTGATATTCCTGTGGATAACTTGTATGCACGACCTGTTCTTGCTCGCGCAGCAAAGGATTTGGGATTGCAGCGTATGCTTGTTGTGACACCTGATATTGGTAGTATTAGGTTAGCTAGGGCATATGCAAGCAGTCTGCATACCGATCTTGCCATCGTGGACAAACGAAGAGTGCATGCTGGGCATGTGGAAGCTCATACCGTAATAGGTGATGTTTCTGGCCGAGATGTCTTGCTTGTTGATGACATTTGTTCAACAGGTAATACGCTAAGAGCCGCTGCTCAAGTGTGTAAAAAGGCGGGGGCACGCCGCGTGAGTGCGGTTGTCACCCATGGGCTATTTGTTGGACCCTGTTTTGGACAAGATGAGATAGAGGAGATACTTGTGAGCGATACAATTTCTCAGATTGAAGCGCCTCTTGCATGCCACCAAGTGCGCACTATTTCTGTTGCTCCTCTTTTTGCACAGGCAATAGATGCTATTGTGTCGGCAAAGTCTATATCTTCGCTTTTTGATGGGTCATAAACAACCTGAATTTTTTGGAGAAATGCTATGAAACTTACTATAACTAAACGTGAACACAAAGGCAAAGCTTCTGTAAAGCAAGCGCGCAGAGATGGCGATGTCCCGGCTGTTATGTATTCATCTGGGAAGTCTTGTGAAATGATTCTCGTTAATGGGACGGAGCTTGGAACGATTTTGCGCGAGATGAAATCGGGGCTTTTGCCAACGACTGTTTTTGAATTAGAGATGGATGGCAAGGTACGCCGTGCAATCATCAAGGATATTCAGTACGATGTGACCTCTTATCGTGTGACGCATATTGATTTTGAAGAGCTTTTTGATGGGACTCCGGTTCATGTTAAAGTTCCTATTCAGTGCGCAGGTACAGGGGATTGTGTTGGGGTGAAGTTGGGTGGTTTTTTGCGCCAAGTTATCCGGTTTGTAAAAGTAGAGTGCTTGCCTCAAAGTATTCCGCAAAGTTTTTCTGTCGATGTGCGCAATTTGGGTATTAGACAGTCTAAACGACTTTCAGATATCGCTTTTCCGCAAGGTGTGCGACCTCTGGCTCCTTTGCAAGAGGTTGTAGTTGTTGTGGCTAAACGATAGAGAAAGAGTGCAAAGACTTATAGTCGGTCTCGGTAACCCGGGACCTGAATATGCACATACAAGGCATAATTTGGGGTGTATGGTAGTCGCTCACCTAGCAGAAAAAGAGGGTGTGCAGTTTCGTTTTGATAGGGATTTGCATGCTAAGGTTGCGCGCGCAGAGACGCTTTCTTGTCTGCTTTTGCTTCCTATGACGTATATGAACCGTAGCGGTATAGCTGTTCGAGCGGGGCTAAAGCACTTTGGAATTACGCCACAACAGTGTTTGGTTGTATGTGATGATCTAGACCTTCCCTTTGGAGCTACACGCATACGCACCGAAGGAAGTTCTGGGGGGCATAATGGGCTGAAAAGTATCGAGTTTTATCTTGGTACCGCGGCGTATTGTCGGCTGCGTTTGGGAATTGGGCGTCCTCCTGAAGGGCACGATGTAGCCGAGTATGTGTTAGAAAAATTTTCAAAAGATGAGTGTGCTCTGCTGCCAGAGTTTATAGATAAGGCAGTGGCGCAGATAAGCTCATGGTGATGCTACTTGGCGCAATGTCACGTAGGTAGCATGTGTCGCAATGACATTAGGAGAAAGAAATGGCAAAGCAAGAGAGAGTGCATCTTTATGAAGGGATGTACATATTAAATGCAACACTTAGCGAAGACGCGCGCCAAAAGGCTTTAGACAAAGTGCGCGGCGGCATTGTAGAGCGCAAAGGCGAGGTTCTTAAGACCTTTGATCAAGGAAGACGTAGGCTTGCTTACGAGATCAATGGAAAAAAAGAGGGACATTACTACGTTCTTTATTTTAGCGTTCCGTCTTCTGCTATTAAAGAAATGTGGAAGGAATACCATTTGAATGAGGATTTGGTGCGGTTTTTGACTCTTCAGGTGGATGAAGTTCCAGAAAAGATAGAATTTAAACCCTTGTCACAGGAGATTTAGTATGATTCCAAAAAAATTTGCTCCCGAGGGTATGGGTTTAAGAAAAAGAAAGCAGTGCCCCTTTACGGCAGCTGGAATGAAGCATATTGACTACAAAGATATTGGAACGCTTTCCCAGTTTATTACAGAAAGAGGAAAAATTATTCCTCGCCGTATTACAGGTGTGTCTTTTTCTCACCAAAAGCAACTTGCTCGTGCAATTAAAAAAGCAAGACATATGGCTCTTTTGCCTTTTGTGGGAGAAGATTGATAATAGCCCCTTTTCGTTTTTGATATTAGGGCATACTTAACTATTTAGGAATAAGCATGAAACAGCAGTTTTTACTTATAGAAGATGTCGAGGACTTAGGCAGATCGGGGGACATTGTCCAGGTAAAGCCCGGATATGCGCGCAATTATTTGCTTCCTCAGAAGAAGGCTCTGATGGCGACTATTCATACTTTGAAAATACAAACGCGCTTAAAAGAGGAAAGAGCAAAGCAGGCAGTTATCGATAAACAACATGCGGAAACCTTTGCAGCTCAGATAGAGGGCTCTTCCATCGATATTAATGTTAAAGTCGATCCAGAAGGTCATATGTATGGTTCTGTTGCAGCAGCAGATATTGCGCAGCTTCTGCAGGAAAAAGGAATTCAATTAGATCGTCGTAGCGTGCAGCTTCCACGTCCTTTGCGAGAGCTTGGTGCGCATAGAGTTGACCTTAGACTGAAAGAGGGTGTTGTAACCTACGTTACCGTGCATATTAAGAGCGATAACGTTAAAGAAGAGACCCTTTAGTCTAGAAACCCGAAACTCAGGTTAGAATAGACCTCTTTTGGAATTCGCTTTATTATAGACCCCTTGCGTAACTCCATTTGTTTGGCAGTCTCGCGCTTTTTGGCAGCTTTAAACTCAAATTTTTCGGCAATATGTATCCATATTACCTTGAAATTTGGGTTTAAAGCTGCTCAAAATCACAAGCGTTACCAAGACAAGCGAGTTATGCAAGAGGTCTATTTAAAAAGATGATGACTTTTGAGGTCTAACATAGATGCGCTCTGAAACAATTACGTTATTTTCTCCAGCAAAAATCAACCTGACCTTTCAAGTCCTTGGCCAGAGAGACGATGGTTATCATGAGATCTCTTCTCGCTATCAAGCCATTTCTCTTGGCGATACGCTTGAAGTTTGTCTTGCAGATCGTAGTTCGTTAACTTGCAGCGGGTTGCAGATCTCTTTAGAGCAAAATCTTATCATCAAAGCCTTCAATTTATTTAAAGCAAAAACGGGATGGCAAGGCTCTGTTGCTTTTCGTTTAGAAAAACGCATTCCTCTTCAGTCTGGACTTGGAGGGGGTAGCAGTAATGCTGCAACGGTGTTATGGGCGTTGAATGCCCTATCGGGTTGTTGTGTGGCAGAGTCAGATCTTGCTTTATGGTCAACAGCATTGGGTTCAGATGTTCCTTTTTTTTTCTCTTCTGGTTCGGCCTATTGTTCGGGTCGGGGGGAACAGGTTGTGGATGAAAAAAATCCCTATTTATCTGGGACATTTTGGATAGCAAAACCTAAAGAGGGGCTTTCAACTGCTGCTGTTTATGCATCTTATGCGCGCCATTCCTTTGTTTTTCAAAAAGTGGAAAGCTAGTATAGTAATGATTTGGAACAGGCAGCTTTTCATATTATGCCATCTTTAAAGCTGTTGAAGGCGCAGCTTGTAGAATTGGGATTTGGGCACGTTGTGATGACTGGTAGCGGGAGCGCATTTTTTTGCCTTCCAAGTTCCTGCTTAGAAACTAAAGCTCTTTCCAAAGATGCTTTGTTTGAAAAAACAGAGGAGCTTGATGGAGCTGTAATACGGAGTTTTGCGAGTTTGAGTCGCCGTTTGAACGTTGATGTGTATCCTGTACATTGCATAAAAAGAAAACCGGGCTGTTGGTATGAATGCGAAAATATATGACGATCAGTTAATTGTGGTCACAGGCGCTGCAGGATTTATTGGATCTGCTGTCGTAAGATGTTTGAATGATAGGGGGTTATCTAATTTGCTCCTTGTAGATGATATAGGAAAGACCGATAAGTGGAAAAATCTGCTTGGAAAGAGGTATACGGATATCATTTCTAAACATGATCTGTTTAAGTGGCTTGAGGGTAGGGAGAGAGAAATTGAGGCTTTTATTCATCTTGGCGCTGATTCCGATACTTTAGAGTCTGATGTGGACTATCTTCTTGAGAATAATTATCGGTATACAGTGCGCCTTGCAGAGTACGCTTTGGAGCATGGGCACCGTTTTATTTACGCCTCTTCAGCTGCAACCTATGGGGACGGGCTTCTTGGTTTTTGCGATGATCATGATCTTTTAGAGGAGCTCCGACCATTAAATGCATATGGGTTTTCAAAACACCAATTCGATCTCTGGGCCAAAAGGCAGGGAGTGTTGAACACGATTGTCGGATTGAAATACTTTAATATTTTTGGTCCTAATGAGAATCATAAAGGGCGTATGGCCTCTATGGTGCATAAAATGTTTCCTGTCGCAGAACAAAATAAAGCGATTGCATTATACCGCTCCTCGGACCCAAAGCTTTACGCAGATGGAGAGCAGAAAAGGGATTTTTTATATGTTAAAGATGCAGCGTGTATGACATGTCTATTTTTGGATAACGATCAAGGTGGTATTTTTAATATAGGTAGAGGGGAGGCGACTGCATGGAATACTCTTGCAACAGCTTTATTTAAGGCCCTTTCCAAAGATCCACGTATAGAATATATCGATATGCCAAAGGATCTTATAAAACAGTATCAAAATTATACCTGTGCCGACATGCGTAAGTTTCATAAGGCATATAAATATGCGTTTCGTTATTCGATACCCGAAGCCATTGATGATTACGTAGGAAGCTATTTGGTAAAGGATGCCAGATGGTAAAGCTTGTTGGTGTTCTCAATAATTTTCTTCCTGTCAATGTACTCGTGATTGGCGACTTTATGCTCGATACATATACGACAGGAAGGGTGAAACGTGTCTCGCCAGAGGCTCCAGTTCCAGTTCTCCATGTTCAAAACAAAGAGAGTCGTCCAGGAGGCGCTGGTAATGTGGCGCTAAATTTAACGACTCTTGGCGCTCATGTATTCGCACTTGGACGCATTGGGGCCGATATGCCTGGCGAAAAGCTTGTCGATGCGCTCCTTAAAGAGGGTATTAATACAAAGGGTCTTTTTGTTCAGCAGGGGTTTCAAACTCCCGTTAAGGAGAGGCTTATTGCTGATGCGCAGCAGGTTCTACGAGTGGATAGTGAAGCGAATTGCCCTATTTCAAGTGATATGGAAGAAGAAATCCTTGAAATTTTTCAAAGACAGGTTGCAAGTACGGATGTTGTAGCTATTTCCGACTATGGCAAGGGGTTTCTTTCCAGATATCTTTTGCAGAGCATTATTGAGATAGCAAGGGCTCAAGGGGTTCCTGTTATTGTCGATCCGAAGGGCCCCGATTTTTCTAGATATCTTGGCGCCACAGTGATTAAGCCCAACCTACAGGAGGCTTATATTGCAGCACAGCGCTCGCACGAAGCTCCTTTGCAAGAGGTGGCGGAGCTTCTCCTTCGCGTTTGTGATGTGGATGAGCTTTTAATTACACGTTCTGAGGCTGGTATTTCCCTGTTTCATCGTGGAGGTGAAAGAGTAGATTTTCCGGTTAGATCCAAAGAGGTTAAGGATGTTACGGGAGCTGGGGACACTGTTCTTGCGATGATTAGCGTTGCTCTTGCAAATGGTTTAGATATTAAACGTGCAGCGCAGCTTGCCAATATCGCAGCAGGTCTTGCAATAGAGCGTATTGGTTGTGCACGTATTCATCTGTCTCAAATTGCTGAGCGTTTGCTAGAGTATGACGTGGATAATAAAGTGTTCGATGAGGAGCACCTGTTCGCTCTTCAACAAGCTCTTAAGGGTAAGCATTATACGGTTTTAGGGGTAGATAGTAGTCATGGTATGTCCACAGCACTATTTAGAGCGATTAGGAGGCTTTCTTCACGTGATCAGGATAAAAAGTTGATTGTTTATGTTCGCGATCAAAATCCGGATGAGGAATTCATTCTTTTACTTTCTTCGCTTGCTGAAGTGGATTTTATTGTGTTAAAGTGCGAAAGCTTGCGTAGTTTATGTAAAATCATACAGCCAGCTGAAGCTTTTCTTATGAAAGAGGGGGCTCTTGTTTTATTAGAGACCTCTTCTGCTATTTTTTCACAATAGATCTTTTTCGAAATGCGCTTTGTTTGAAAAAACACAGGTTTAGCAATTAGGTGAAATTTCGAAAGAAGTGTAATATGAACAGTTTGTTTGCGAAATATAGCGGTAGTCGGACTCGAACCAACGACAAACGGATTATGATTCCGCTGCTCTAACCAGCTGAGCTATACCGCCTTAGATAAAATTAGCGGGGGAAGGATTCGAACCTCCGGCCTTTGGGTTATGAGCCCAACGAGCTAACCACTGCTCCACCCCGCGTCATCTGCGAAATCGTAAGTCTATCTGACTTGGGTATTTATCTGCAAAGAAAATAAAGCATGTTCTAAAAATAGATTTTTTTTCGAATTTTGCGATGTGTAAAAATATTTTTTTGTTCAAAAAAATATTTTTTATTAAAAAAATCCCTTTCAGAAACATATTTGGAAGTTGTTTTTGTTTTTGTGTTATTTTTTATTAAAAAAAAGTATTAAAAAAAAATTATTTATTTTGTATATTAAAAATTATAGGAGATGAATATGCGATGGACTCTCCTTCTGCTAAAGAAGAGTCCAAGGTCTCAGATTCTATCCAAGAAAAAAGGAGAAATAATATGGCTGCAAAAAGAAAAGCTACAGCTAAAAAAAGCACAGCTAAAAAAACAACAAGAAAACCTGCTGCTAGAAAATCTGTTGCTAAAAAAGCAAAAAGACCAACAGCTCGCAGAACAACAAAAAAAGCAACAGCTCGTCGTTAGTTCCTGGCAAATCCAGAAGACGAACACGGGTAGCTTGTCTACGTATCGAGCAGGTCTTGCCACCTGCTCGATTTTTTTATATTTTGTGCCAAGAGCCTCGAAAGACAATGTCCTTCAAAGGTTTTCTTGGTGAAGGTACCTCTTTTTCTTGCAGTGATTTAGATAGGAGTTCTTTAGAACCGGGCTTCCCTATAGCAGCCATTGCTTCTATCTGATAGTCATCTGGGATCGCAAAGGTCTCTTTAGCCTTGTTATAGTCAAACCCCTCCATTCCATGGACGATATATCCTTTAGAGACCCCTTCTAACGAAAGGCTCATCCAGGCGGCTCCTGTATCAAAACTATGTGTTCGACTTGGTTTTCCATTAGATTCAAAGGCGCACCTAGAAAGAATTAGAATCAAGGCCCCTGCGTTTTTTACCCATTCTTGGTTGAAAGGGACCAGTAGATTGAAAAAAAGCGGCCATTCTGGATCTGTTGATAGGGCGTAGAGAAAGCGCCAAGGCTGACCATTATAGGAAGAGGGAGCAAAGCGTGCCGCTTCAAATAGAGGGAGTAATTCCTGTTCTGTAATCTGTTCCCCTGACAGGGCGCGAGAAGACCATCTGCTCGCAATCAAGTTATGCACTGGATAATCTGTCTTTTTTATGGTCATGATCCCCAGTGTGCGCCATAAGCTCTAAAAAAGACAACTATTTTTTTATTATCGCGTCAAAACAGTTCATCATTTTTTTATATACAGCTATAGGTAGAATCGCTTTAGCGATAGAACAGCTCCAGTCAGGGGTCGGCAGCCATCCTTTGGAAAGCAGATATCTTACGATTCCAAATACAATGATTCCTATCAAAAGGATTAGTGGAATAAAAACTGGGCATGCAATAGAAAAAATAGAAAACACTGTCAACATTAGGGCGCATAATGGTGCCATAAGCCCTAGTATGTGAATGATTAGCTTTTTTTTCGCTTGAACGCGCGCGATTTCTATTTGTTTTAGAACAAGTTGTTTGATTTTTGCTTTTTCGCTTGGGTTTACAGATTGTATATAGGCTTTCATATTGCGATATAAAGGCCCTATGGTTTTAGAATCGATGTGACAGGCAAGGGATTTAAGTTTGAATTGGAAAACTTTATCGGTTTCGTTTTTTAATATTTTTTTTAAATCTTCAGGGTTTGTGCAGATGATCTTTTGTTCTTGTACGCGCTTTTGAATTTGATCTATTTCTTCTGCACTAAGTGCGAAAAAATCTTCGTATAGTTCTTCAATAGATTTTGAGGATAGCGTATTTAAGAAGGAGGCTTGGCCAACACATGAAATGATTTCATAGATTGTGGCCCCAAGACTTGTGATACAAGATAGTGCAAGCATAAAAGGGGAAACAAGCTTTGAAACAATAGAAAGATCAGAAAAATAATTGTCTAATGCGGCAACAAGTCCTAGAAGGTTTGTAGCGTAAAGAACATCAGGATTTCCTTCGTCTTTTGGATCATAGCTAATGTTTTTTGGAAGTACTGGTTGTATGTGAAGTCGTCCTATTTCGGATACGGCTTTGGTTTGTGTTGGAGAAAAGTGGGGGGCGATAGCGGGGTAGGGTGGTGGTGTGTAGGGAGGGGTCCAAAAATGAGGTTGACCATAGAGTGTGTGGACGGATTGAGGAGAGTAAGTAGGTATTAAAAAATAGTTTTGATAAGCAGGATTAAAACAAATCATATAAAACCCTTTTTTTTGCTGTAATTAAAGCATAAATTCGGTTTTATTTCTATATAGATTACTTTTTAATAATTCTTTTTGTTTGAAGAGAGGTTATTATAAGCATAATAAAACTCAATAAAGCCATTAAACCCGATGGAAAAAAAGCGTGAGCTTTTAAAAATCGGGATAGAAAAAGGCTAAACAAGATCAGAGTGAGTCCCAGTGCCAGGTAGCTAAAGAATTTTCTTTTCAAAAAAAGCCCACAGCTTGAGATGGTTAGGGCGACTCCAAAAGAGAGCCCTGCTATAAGAGAGGGGAAACTATGAGCATGTATATAGCCCCATATACCTCCAGATAGAACGATTACCCCATAAATAAGTACGAATAGTCCAGTGATTTGCATGGCATTTTTCCCGTGTATTGGTACAATGAAACCTTATGAAGCTTAAACCTGCAACAAAAAATTACAAAACAGAGCTTTTAACTCCAGATCGATTGTCCTATGCAGCTTTGAGTTTGTGTTCTGGAGATTTGGTTGGATTTCCTACGGAGACTGTGTATGGGCTTGGGGGGTTGGCAACAAACGAACATGCTGTGAGGAAAATTTTTTCTACAAAGGGGCGCCCGCAGGATAATCCATTAATTGTCCATATTAGTCGGGAGAAGATGCTGGAGCAGGTCGCGCAAAATATTCCAGATTTGTTTTTTTGTTTGCAGAAAAGATTTTGGCCGGGGCCCCTTACATGTATTTTACCAAGACATCCTAATTTGCCCTCTGTGGTTTCTGCTGGGCTTTCAAGTGTTGCCGTGCGGATGCCGGCGCATCCTATAGCCCTTGAATTGATAGATGCTGTAGGGGCACCTTTAGTTGCACCCTCTGCTAATCTTTCTGGAAGACCTAGTGCTACAACAGCGCAGCATGTTCTGGAAGATTTTGATGGGGCCATTCCTTATATTATTGATGGGGGGGGGTGTGCACTTGGCATAGAGTCGACTGTTGTGAGTCTTATGGGTCCAATTCCTGTGTTGCTGCGTCCAGGAAGTATTAGTAAGAATTCTCTGGAGGAGGCTATTGGGTGTGAGGTTGGATTACCTAAAAAAGGGGAAAAAGCGTTGTCTCCTGGGATGTTGCATAAACATTATGCTCCAAAAGCCCGTGTTGTTCTATGTTTTTCACAATATGAAAAAAATGCGCACGTGCTTACAAAAGCCAGTCGCTTGATTCTTAGTGAGGAGCCCTCCTTTGGGGAAAGAGAGCTTAATGCACGTACGCTATATAATGAACTGCGCTCGGCAGATCAGATTGGTTGCGAGGAGGTTGTAATTGTATGCAGCGAAAGGACGCATCCAGCTCTTATGGATCGGATACAGCGCGCCTCAGGAGTTATACACAAATAGACTCTTGCGCAAGAGGTCTATTGTTATTTCCCTAAGCAAAATTTGGAAAAAATTGCTGTTAGGATTTCCTCTGAGATATCCATTCCTATAATATCCCCAAGGGATTTGAGTGTATGGCGCATATCGGCGCACAGGATTTCAGGGGATGCATTGTTTTTAATTCCTGTGGTGACATCCCTTATAGAAAAAGAGGCGTTATGCAGCGCTTCTTTGTGTCGCAGGCTCGAGATAATTACTTCTTCTTTTGACGGTAGCATGCCTGTTTTTATTACATGTGCAATTGTTTTTTTTAAAGAGTCGATGCCCTGTAGTGTTGTCGCAGAGAGGTGCACTTGATAAGGAAAAAGAGGGTGGGATGCATGTATTTGAGGGAGATCTTGTTTGTTCCATACAAGGATTGTATGTGTTTTAGGTAGTGTTTCTAGTAAATTGTATTCTTCATGGTTTAGGTGTCTAGAGCTGTCAAGAACATAAAGAATTAGATCTGCTTTTTCCATCGCGACTTTTGCTCTTTTGATGCCCTCTTCTTCGATTAGATCCTCTGTTGTATGAATTCCTGCTGTATCGAGTAATTGACAATGCAGTCCAGATAGCATGAGAGGTGCTTCTAGAACATCTCTTGTTGTTCCTGCTATGTTCGTAACAATAGCCCTTTCTATGCCCAAAAGGGCGTTCATTAAAGAAGATTTGCCAACATTCGGTGCGCCAAGTAGGCATAAGGAGAGGCCATCTTGAATTTTCTTACCCTCATCAAAAGTAGAAAGTAATTTTTCGATTTCTTGATGTACAGATTGTAGGGCGGAAAGAAGTTCTGTTTCAGTTTCAAAATCTAAGCCCTCTTCAGGAAAATCCAAGCAGGCTTCTAATGTAGCTGTGATATCAATAAGTGTTTTTTGCCACGATGTGATTTTTTTTGATAAAGATCCTTGTAGATGCTCTTTTGCGCTGGCAAGTGCACGTTCATTGCGTGCGCCAATGACTGTTTGAACAGCTTCTGCTTGTGCAAGGTCTAACTTTCCATTTATGAATGCTCGAAAGGTAAATTCTCCAGGAGAAGCTGCTTTGGCACCGGCTTGTAGGGTTCTTTCCAGTACTTTTTGTGTGATTAAAATGCCTCCATGGCAGTGGATTTCTACCGTGTTTTCGCCGGTATAGGATTTGGGAGCATGCATGACAAGTACCAGGACTTCATCAATAGGGCATCCTGTTTTGTCAAGAATTTTCCCGAGATGAGCTGTATGTGTTTTATAGGTTGTAATGGGTCCTGAGAAGATTGTATCTACAATCTCCACGGCAGAATCGCCGGAAACGCGTATAATGGCGACCCCGCCTTCGCCCGGAGGCGTTGCGATGGCAGCTATCGTTGTTTTTTTATCACAAAACATAAATAGACCTCTTGCGAGGCTATTTTGGCTTTTTTTCTCTTTTCATGCAGCTCAAATATGGCGTAGAGATAGTGTAATGAGTTTGGAGAGGGAAGGTGGGGTTTCAGCTGCATTAAGGGCTGCTTGTACAGCTCTTTGGGCTTGCCCTGGTTTATAGCCAAGGTGAATAAGGGCTTGAATGGCATCGGTAGATGAGCTGTTTTGAGGGAGTGACTCTACACAGGATAAATTTTTTACTTTATCTTTAAGGTCGATGATGAGTCTTTCTGCTGTTTTTTTTCCAACGCCCGGAATAGAGCAGAGCATCTGGCTGTTGCCGGAGCTAATTGCCATACATAAGTCTTTCCAGGCTAAATGGCCGATGAGCGAAAGGGCAATTTTAGGACCAACCCCAGAAACGCTACATAATTTTTTAAATAAATTGCGTTCATCTTGTGTATGGAAGCCGTATAATTCATGTGCGTCATCTCGAATAACGACCGATAAATGAAGCTGTGCTTCTTGGCCAACAGAGGGCAAATGGGTATGTACATGTAGGGGAACAGAGATAAGATAGCCGATGCCCCCGGCTTCAATGACAGCTTCTACAGGGGAAATGGAAATAAGTGTGCCTTTAATGTAGCTGAACATGAGGGTATCCTAGGATTTTTGATGCATTATAGCAATTTATTCATTATATCAAATAGCAGAAGGGGATTAAAAAAAATGGAGTGGGGGTATGAGATGGACATTGATGATCCTTATGCTTGTGGTTCAGGGATGTAATCCAGATTCTACAAAGGAAGAGGATCCTTTAGATCACATGGTCCAGCAGGAGCCTTTGGTAGGGCAACATCTTGCTGAGCAGAGGGACTAGCTATTTGACTCTGCTTTTTGATATGCTGATTAGGACCTTTTGCGTAACTCCATTTGTTTGGCAGAACCGCGCTTTTTGGCAGCTTTAAACCCAAATTTCTCGGCAATATGTCCCCATATTACCTCGAAATTTGGGTTTAAAGCTGCTCAAAAATCACACGCGTTACCAAGCAAATCGAGTTATGCAAGAGGTCTATTGGACAAAAAGGCAAGGACATGAATTGGATTTCTAAGTTTCAATTATTTCTATTTGATTTTGACGGTTTGCTTGTGAATACAGAAGCGCTTCATTTTGAGGCTTATCAAACCTTGTGCGCAAGACATGGTTTTAAACTGAATTGGGACTTTTCCACCTATTGTGGTGCTGCACACTTTGATGCAACTTCGCTACGAGAGGCTTTGTACGCGCATCTGCCTGGACTTTATGCTAAGCAGCCTGTGTGGGAGGAGCTGTATGCTGAGAAAAAAGAGATCTACCTGTCTCTTATACACATCTCCGAGCCCACGAGACGTAGAGGAATCTCGT
>CAMFJP010000013.1 GCA_945957075.1 uncultured Chlamydiae bacterium | reverse complement strand
GAAGATGTGGTGAAATGTGTGCTTCAGGCTGCATGATTCTCGGAGAACGGAGGCTCGGTTCGGTAACGGTATCGAACGGAATTTTGTACAAAGTCGAGTTCTTAGCTAATAACGCAGCAGCGAGAATCCGAGCTTGCAACAACAGGAGCTGTAAAGGCCTCTCGTCGTACAGGTGGCAAAGCAGCGGAAGCTACTGGCGCGCTAGGCACCGGGGAAGCAGCTGCTCCCTCGCTCTGATACTCACCTGCTTCAAATATAGCAGGACCGCCTCTTCTTTCAACCGCTGGGGCTCCGTCCCCTTCGATTAACAAGTGTTGCGAACGGAACAAAGCCTCTGGAATATACTGTAAACGTCTACACCCACTAACGTTTAGACGTGCAAGATGCTGCAGCCTAGCAGCTTGCTCCGGAAGAGAGCGGAGAACAGCACAACCTTGCAGATCAAGCACCTGCAAGCCATCCATATCCCCAATCTCTGGAGGCAAGCACCTCACAGAGGTATCTGCAAGTGTTACGAATGCAAGATACTCTAATCTTGCAATACAAGAGGGAATATGCGTTAAATTATGGCACCCTGTAAAATCAATAGTCTGCAAATGTGGAAATCGTAAAATTTCTTCAGGAATTTCATACAGATCAAGGTCGCTAGAAATCTGCAATGTCTGCATATCCTCTGCATAGGAAATCTCTTGAGCTCTAGCACGCTCTGCAGCTTGCAACAACTGCTCATCCGTCATTCGATGAAACCTACCAGGTGTAAACGTTTCCTCTTCAAATCGTGTTGCTAGTGCAACCGTACTTATCTCCCCTCTTCGCACAAAGCTAACCAAATCAAAAGGATGCTCTCCTCGCATGCGCATTCCAGAATACCTCTGAAAAACTTGCCTAATTAAATCTGGTGGATGATCTGTTTCGGCAAAACGCAACATGCGCCCAAAAAGAGGCGAAGGTCTATACGCCCCGTCAACAAGGATACGGCATGCATCTGGCCACGCCTCATTAAAAAGCCTGCATACCTGATTTGTAGTATAGGGGTCAGCAGAAAAAGCACAAACAACACTTAAAACATCTCTAGAAACTGTATTAACAAATGACATAAAATTATTCCTTTTTTATGCAATTATAAATCAAAAGATTGTTAAATAATACAAAATAATAAAACAAAAATCTTAATCTATTGACTTGTAAAAACATACAAAAAAAACCAGATGTATCAAATAAATAATTTAAATTGCATGCCTTTAGAATTACTGTTTAGAAACAGTATTAATTGGTATTTTTTTAGACTGTGTTTTTTGTGTTTTGGCAAAAGCCACCTGAATCATCCCCTCTTTCATAGTAGCTTCAGGTTGTCTATTTTCATCGATATTTCCAGGAACCGCAACTCGATAGGAAAAACTACTAGTAGCCTTTCTGTAATACTTTTTTCCCTTATCAGCACTCTCTTCTTTTTTTTCCGCCTTAATCCATAAAATCCCCTTTTCAAAAGTCAGCTCTACTTCCTCGACACGAATGCCTGGAACCGCTGCTTCGACATATACATTCTGCTCATCTTCGGAAACAGAAAGCCCAGATAAATCCGAAAATTCGCCGCCCCATCCCTCTTCATCCCCCTCTTCAAACAAAGAAAAAGGAAATTTTAACGTTGGGAAGGACCATACAGAGCGTGGCACAAGCTTTCTACTCATGAAAAACTCCTTGTTAATCGCTCATGCTACGCAGCTTCAGGCTCTGCCACATAACATGTATCAATTACTTGCAAGAATAGAAAACTATAAACATTTTGTCTACTGTGCTACAGTTTGCTGAAAAAAGGAGTCCCTATGACTACAGTTACATTGAAAGGAAACCCTGTTCAGTTAGAAGGCTCAGCACCCCATGCTGGCGATAAAGCTCCAGATTTTCTTCTTGTAGATCAACATCTTGCCAATCACAATCTTTCAGAATTTAACGGGAAAAAAATTCTCATTTCGATTGTACCAAGTCTTGACACCCCAACGTGTGCGCTATCGACGCAAAAGTTCAATCAAGCAATAAGCAGCCGCAAGGATGTACAGGTCCTTGTTGTCTCTGCAGATCTGCCCTTCGCACAAAAACGGATGTGCGACACAGATCACATTGAGAACATTTTAACGCTATCCATGATGCGTTCTAAAGACTTTGCAAAAGACTATGGAGTACTGATTACATCAGGACCTCTTGCCGGACTTGCAACAAGAGCCATTTTTGTTTTAGACGATACAGGAACGATTATCTATAGGGAACTTGTTGAAGAAATTTCTAAAGAGCCCGATTATGATAAAGCCTTAGAGGCTCTTTTTTCATAAGCTTTAAAAAACACAAAAACAGCGCACAGCCAAAAAAGACAAAGAATAACACTTTCCCAAAGAACAAGAAAAAGGGGCGCTGTAATTACAAGTAAAGAGGCAATTGCTTTGGCTGTGCGGTAGGCAAACACATCAATAACAGCCTTTGCTTGAAACTTTTCTTCTATTTTTAATGGCAAATACAACATCTCTTTTAAAATGCCAAAAAGGGAAAAATCAAAAGCCTTAATGGTGGTATAGGCAACTGTCGCAAGTCCAAACACAGGGAAAAAGGCCAAGGAGATACTGTTAAGACACAAAATAGAAGCAATGAGTATATGCCCACCCTTTAATCCCAAGACGCGCAAACACAATGTCGTCCCCACAAGCTGTAAAAAGACTGTCATTGCATTCACGTAAGCTAGCACTTTACCCGTATAAGCTGTCCGCGCATCCACATCTGGGGAATGTGCTGCAAGCAAAGTATTAAACTGATATTCAACAAGCGCAGAAGAAACCTGCATTAATGTGACAAGCAACAAAATAAAGACAAGCAAGGAGGATTTGCGAATCAGCAAAAACCCCTCCATAAAGCTTGGTTTTTGTTCTCGATCCATCTGCTGATGCTTCCCATGTTTTAAAAGAAGATGATAGAAAACAAGAAGAACTGGAAAAACAGGCAATCCGTATAGCATCAACGAAATCGAACCTACCTTTTCTGCACATATTCCAGGGATCATACTCCCTAAAACCCCTCCAAGCGCCCCTGCTGCAAATAAAAACCCATACCAACGCTTCGCTTTTTCTTTGGAAACTGTTGCATGGACAACAGACCACAGCTGTTGGAAAAAGAGCATAATATACACCTCTTTCCAAACATAAAATCCAAAAGCATAACTTGCAGCATGCCCTATATACAAAAAGCCACATAAAAGACTTAAGACAACAAGAGCTGTAAAAATAAAACAGATTTTAAAACATCCAAGAACAGGCAAAAAGCGGTTATAAAGCCCAACACAGATGAAATTCAGAGGAATCATCACCATCCACGCATAAGCAAATGCCTTCATGCCACAAAGATCAATAAATACAGAATGACTCACAGGGCGAATGATTGCATACTGAAATGCAATACAAAACCCACAAATCAATGCACTAAGAAAAAATCTCGATTCTTTAACCCCCTGCATCGCACCTCTTCAAAAATTGATGAAAAGGGGCCTCATATTGAGGGGCTATATAAACAAAATGCGCCGCTTGCTGAAGGGTATGCATATGAGAACACAAAGAGCTGTCAACAACACTTTGGTCTGAGCGCACAACAGGAAAATGCAAAGCAGCACTTTCAGAGGACATCCGTCTACTTTCAACGTAAATGCAATCTTCTGGAATAAAACACTCTCGCTTTGCCTCTTCTATCAAACCCTCTCCAATAGCATTTTTTAAAGGGATCGCCCGAAATCGCTTGTCTCGAACAAGAAGAGCCTCTGCATCTACATCCCCTTTCCTGTAGGCCGTAGTCAGCGCTTGAAGCACATGGCTATCGTGATAGGCCAAGTAATCCTCAATAGTTGAAGGGACTTGTAATTTTTGCATAAAGCGCATCATATGAAAGCTATAGGCCTTTACAGAAGGATATTGATACACCCGTCTATGCATAAAATGCCGTGCCAAAAGCAGCGCCTCACAAGACTCTATTCCATTTTCTTCAATGCCAAGCTCTAATGTATCCTTGTAGGATACAATCGTTAACATCTCAATCAATTGGTGGTAGTCAAATAGCCCATACGCCACACCTGTACATTTTGCATCACGCAGCAAATAATCAATCCTATCTGCTCCAAAAAAATCGCCACTAATGACATGCGCAAGCACCCGCTCCCATAAAGAAAAAGGAGGGGCGTTAGGATCAATCTCTCTTAACTTTTTTTCTCCTATCGCCATCTTGAGGACATCGTGAACATCAACCTCATCCCCCAAAAAAGCAAGCTCTGTACTTTTAATCATCTTCCATGTCCACAGCTCGTGTCCTAAAACCCCAAGGAGCACCTTTTCAGCAACATGGGAAAAAGGAAGGTGACCAAGATCGTGACAAAGGGCGGCAACACGCAAAACTTTGCGCCAATAAGAAGCATTAGGGATAGAAAACTTACGGGCAATATGATCGAAAATATCCCCCGCTAATTTCATAGTGCCCAAAGAATGCTCAAATCGGGTATGAGTAGCTCCTGGATAGACAAGATAGGCAACCCCAAGCTGTCGAATATAGTGCAATCTTTGAAAGGCAAAAGAATCCACAAGCTGCTTTTCCAGCCCACTAAAGTGGATAAATCCGTGAATCGAATCGTATACCTTAGACATGTGGCCTTGGAAAACTCTCATGAATATAACTTGAAGATACGCGCACAAATTCTGCTTTGCGCTGCAATTCTTTAATATTGCGCGCTCCACCGTAGGTAAGACCGCTGCGCAGTCCACCCAAAAGCTGCTCTATTAACAAACGCGCGCTACCGCTAATTGGCGCCCAAAAATCAATACCTTCTGCAACTGTTTTTTCTTTGAGCCCTCCATAAAAATCATTCTGAAAATCGGCACTGGCCTGCCCACGAAACTTTGCCTTGCCCTCCTTTTTAGGCGCAGAGCTCTCTTCTGTTAAAGCAAACAACTTACCAATCATCACAGTGCTAGCACCAGCTGCAAGAGCTAATACCACATCGCGACTGCCCCGAATACCCCCATCTGCGATTAAAGGAACGCGCAGTTTTTCAGCAATTTTAGCGCAATCATAAATAGCAGAAAATTGCGGCACCCCAAACCCCGTCACAACACGCGTTGTGCATGCAGCTCCAGGTCCCACTCCCACCTTGACAGCATCCGCCCCTGCATTGACAAGATCATGATACGCCATCGGTGTACATACATTCCCAGCAATCACATCTTGCTTTGGATGACTTTTTTTTATCTCCTCTATAAACCGAAACATTCTATCTGAATGTCCATGAGCCACATCGATACACACGCCAGCTGCTCCCTCGTCAAGAAGCGCGCGCACCTCATCTACTCTTTGCATTCCACAAGAAATAAACGTTTTATCTTTATACTTACGGACCCATAACTGTTGGGTTTTCATATCGGTAAATCTGTGAAAAATAGGCAAAGACCCCTCTGCAATCATAAGATCTGCAAGAGATTCGCCAATGACCGTGTCCATATTGGCACACAAAAGAGGAATCTGAACCTTGCGATTTTTTGTAAGCCACGTCTCTAAAAGAGGCTCTGTGCGCGAAGGAACGTTATTGAACTGAGGAACTAAGGCAACATCGTCAAAGGTATAGGCTTCTCTCATGAAAAAATTCCTGCTTATGGTACGATAAATGAGTATGATTAGCGTTACAATACTAACCAAGAATAGCGCAAGAAGCTTAAAAAGAACATTAGAATCTACGCGCAACTTTAAAGAAGTGATCATCCTGGACACAGGATCTCAAGATGAAACTTTAGATATAGCCAGAGCCTACCCTAATACAAAAATTTACCATTCTGAGTTTGAAGGATTTGGGCTACTACACAACAAAGCAAGCGTCCTTGCCACATACAGCTGGATCCTATCCCTTGATAGCGATGAGGTCCTCTCCCCCGCCCTCATTCAAGAAATACATTCCATCCATTTAAACAAAGATTATGTATACATCCTAAAAAGACATAATTATTTTAATGGAAAATGGATTCGGGGATGCGGCGGCTGGCACCCAGACCACGTTGCACGACTCTACAACAAAGAGACAACAAAATTTTCCTCTTCCCAGGTCCACGAATACATCATCTGCTCAGGCCACAAAAAACATCTTTTAAAAAACCCTATTCTACACACCCCTTATCTACACATCGGTGATTTTTTACATAAAATGCAGCTATACAGCGACCTTTTCGCTAAAAACCACCCACCTACAGGCTCTGTCTGCAAAGCCCTTGTCCACAGCTGGCTTGCCTTCTTTAAAAGCTACATCCTAAAACGGGGATTCCTAGAAGGGAAAGAGGGATTCATCATCTCCCTCTACAACGCCCACACAACACTCTACAAATATCTAAAAACGATAAAACTAAAAGATTAAAAATCTGAGGGAAGGGGGAGTTCAAAGCGCATAGCCTTTCCGGTGATGGGATGATTAAACCCTAGAAGAAAAGCATGCAAATACAAGCGCTCTGTAGCAGAGCTTCCATATTTCGTATCCCCACGCACAGGATGTCCTGCTGCCTGGCAATGGACACGAATTTGGTTTTTTCGCCCTGTTTCCAAAGTCAATTTCAGTAAAGACCGCCCTTTTGCATTCTTTATGGTTTCATAATGGGTAATAGCAAGTTTACCAGTAGAGGGACCAGCCTGTCTGACCACACAATCCTCGTGATCTTTCAAATAACTCTGCCATGTACCCTGTTTGGGATCCACCTTCCCAGAAACCCAAGCAACATACTGCCTTTCGACTGCATGCATCGCAAAAAGATCTTTTAGCTTTTCCCTCGCAGCCTGCGTATAGGCAAAAACCATAACACCCGAGGTCTCCTTATCCAAACGGTGCACTGGATAAACAATCCCCTGCGTTCGTCGCCGCTTTAAAATCGCATGCGCTGTAAGATAGCTTTGCGTTTCACTCGCAACACTTAAAAGCCCTCCAGGCTTTTCCACAACGACAAGGTGTGCATCCTCATATAAGATTTTCAAGCCCTTTTCAGCAAAATGCCCTTTTTGCCCTATCAGGATTTCCTCCCCTGGAATCAGAGTGCGCGTAGGCAAGGTAGTCACTTTTCCTAAAATGGAAATTCTGCCGCCTGCAATCCAAGAGCGTAGCGTCGTCTTAGAACTATCTGGACAAGCGGAAATAAGCTGGTCCAAAAGAGATCCTGGCTTTGTAATTTTAATGCGCATAATTTTTCTTCAAATAACAACTCCGGTTATGATACACTGCGCAAAACAAAACGTCAAACAGATGAGGCCTATATATGGAAACACAGCAAGAAAAAACCAGTTATTGCATTGGACTTGAAACGGGAAAAAACCTCATCGCCCAATTTGCCGATATGGATCTTTCCCTTCTTATTCAAGGCTTTACAGACGGCATTCACCTATACCCCCCTAAAATAACATCAGAAGAAATCAAATCTATTCTTGGATCTTTACAAAAACATGTACAAGATCAGCAACGTCAATTTTTAATTAAAGTAGCAGAAGAAAACAAAAAACAATCAGAATCGTTTTTAACCCATAACAAACAAAAAGAAAATATCGTAGCCTGTCCAAGCGGCTTGCAATACGAAGTGCTCTCGACAGGCTCTGGCCCTAAACCGCAGCTACTAGACACCGTCACCGTTCACTATCAAGGAAGTTTTTTAGACGGAAAGATATTTGACAGTTCCTATACGCGCGGCAAACCCCAGTCCCTTGCCATTAATAGAACGATTCCCGGCTGGGCCGAAGCCCTACAAATGATGCCGGTTGGCTCTAAATGGCGCCTCTTTGTCCCCCCTTATCTAGCCTATGGCGAAATGGGGCGTCCAGGACAAATCCCCCCAAACGCTATTCTTGTTTTTGAAGTAGAATTAATTGGAATAAATAATTAAATCCATATTAATTAATTCCAATTATATATTAAAATAGCTAG
The DNA here is from genome assembly GCA_945957075.1 of uncultured Chlamydiae bacterium. Taxonomy (GTDB): domain Bacteria; phylum Chlamydiota; class Chlamydiia; order Chlamydiales; family Rhabdochlamydiaceae; genus CAMFJP01. The sequence goes on along the minus strand of CAMFJP010000013.1, from coordinate 6,999 downwards.
ACTTTTCAATAATTTAGAGGTCTAGCTATGTATTTCTTACAATCTCCTCAACAAATACACCCCGCTTTGCGGAACCAAGCGCAGCTTATGGATGCGAATAGAAAACACTTGGAGAAACAAAGACAACATTGCCAGTCGAACTACGCAGCCTATACCGGACAGATATTTTCGCATGCGCCCCATAGCAACAATCTATGGGCGAGGGCTGCTGCCGTAGCTCAAGTACACCATGCGATCGCATCCAGATTACCCTACCCAACAGTCCATGGCCTGCTTGCAACCCACTGGGAACGGGGAACGATTAGAGAACCTGAGCTTTTTCAACTTTTTTCCACACAATGCTTTGCCTGGGCCAACCATTTACAAACCTACCTACACAAAACACGCCAGATGCACTTACAGCACATGCTGCAATCCAGTTATAAACTCACCTCTCTCTAAAAATTTCATACAGTAGATCTCTTCCATAACTCGCTCTGTTTGGTATTACGGAAGAGGTCTATTCTTGTTTTTAAATTGGAATTAATTGGAATTACAGATTAAAATAGCTAAACTTTTCAATAATTTAAAGGTCTAGCTATGCATTCCATACAACATAGAACTCCTCAAGACGCTTTGCGGAGCCAAGAGCAGCTCATAGACGACAATAGAAACCGTTTGAACGCACAAAGACAAAACTCTGGGTTCAACCAGGCCGTCTATATACACAACCTATATTGGCAGGCGCCTCATAGCGAGGATCTATGGGCGAGGGCGGCTGCCGTAGCCCAAGTGTACCATGCAATCGCATCAAGACTATCCTATCCAACAGTCCACGGGCTGCTTGTAACCCACTGGGAACGAGGAACAATTAGGGAGCCTGAGCTTTTTCAACTTTTTTCCACACAATGTTTTGCCTGGGCTAACCATTTAAAAACCCACCTACACAAAACACGCCAGATGGCATTAGACCATGTGCTGAAATCTACTGACTAAACCGTCTCTTTCTCTAAAAATTTCATATAAGCAGCTCCAAGGGGAAAGTCGCCAGACTTTCCCTCTCTTTTTAATGCGTGCTGCCTAATCATCTGCGTCGCTAGTTTTTTTCCAAGCTGAACACCCTCTTGATCAAACGAGTTAATATTCCACATAAAGCCTTGAAATGCTACAAGATGCTCATAATAAGCAAGAAGCATTCCCATCGTGTAGGGATCTAACCTAGGCGCTAGCAAAAGACGCGTTGGGCGGTTGCCGGGAAAGCTTTGATTGGGATTTGCGCTTTTTTGACCAACAGCTAGTGCAATCGACTGCGCACACACATTGGAAAGCAATTTATCCTGCAAAGAGGTCCCCTCAAACAGGAAATCTTCTCTATGCTGACTTTCTGCAAAGGCAATAAACTCTAACGGGATCACCTCTGTTCCCTGATGAATCAGCTGAAAAAAGGAATGCTGACTATTTGTCCCGACTTCCCCCCAAATCACAGGACCTGTATCAAACTGGACAAAAGCTCCCTGTTTATCGATCCTTTTTCCATTAGATTCCATGTCAAGCTGTTGAAGATGGGCTGGGAACCGAGACAACGCCTGCGTATAGGGGATAATAGCACACGTTGGAAGATCGAGAAAATTACGGTTCCATACGCCAAGCAGAGCTCCTAGCAAGGGAAGATTGGCTTTAGGATCTTGCTTTAAAGCAATTTTATCCATGGCCGAAGCGCCTCTTAAAAACTCAAGAAACCTTTCCATTCCCAGCATAAACGCAAGAGCCACGCCACCCACCATCGATGTAACAGAATAGCGCCCACCGATATAGTCCCATATATAAAATGAAGCAAGGTAACGCGTTGGATCATCCATGGGACTTGCTTTACCAGTAACAGCAACAAGATGCTCTTTAGGATCTAGCTCATGATCGATAAGAATTTTGCGCGCTCTTGCCTCATTCATTGCAGTTTCAAGAGTTGTACCGGATTTAGAGACAACAACAATCAATGTTTTAGAAAGATCCACACACCGCATGATACGCGTGCCCTCATCAGGATCAATATTGGACCAAAAATGTATAGAGCGCCCAGGTTTTTGATAGGCCTGAAGTCCTAAATATATCGCCTCTGGACCTAAAGCAGATCCCCCAATGCCAATTTGAATCAGCGTTGTAAATCTGCCCTCATGCTCTATTTTTTGCAGAAAATTTTTCAACTTCTCTAATTCTTGATAAGCCAAAGCTGTCGCTTTTAAAGCAGGCTCTCCGGTCGAGGGGTGATCGAAAAAATCGCGCATTGCGGTGTGTAAAACGGGTCTATTTTCACTAGGGTAGCCGTCAATACAGTTCATGTGCACACCAGCTTGCATCGCATGCATACTTTCCACAGCTTTTGTTTCCTGTGCAAGATCACACAAAGCATGCATCGTAGGTTCTGTGACCCTTTCTGTTGCATACAAAAGTTTAAGCCCAAGGGCTGCGGATTGCATCTGTTCAATTCTTTTAGGACACAGTTGTCCTTCTTCTGACAGATCTATAGGCGATTCTGCAAGCTCTCTTAGTCTTGCTACCGATTTTAATGTATGAAAAGGTTGCATAATAAGGCCTTTTGCTTATAAAATCCCATCTCGTGATCGGAGCATAGCGCAGCCTGGCTAGCGCAACTGCTTTGGGAGCAGTGGGTCGGGGGTTCGAATCCCTCTGCTCCGATTACTTTATAACAATTAGATTTTTACACAAATATAACGCTTCCACCCGACGCTTCAAAACCACGCAGCTTTCTTTTACCCTCAGCGCTAACATAGCCGTCAAGACAAAATAGCCGCTCTATCCCCTCCCACTCTTCTGTAAGCAGGGCCTCTGGAATTATACGCACATTATCTCCACAGCTATTTAAAACAGACTCTAACCGCTCCAGAGACTCCTCTGTGCACAGCGCATCTTGTGGCATACAAACCCCCGTCTCACACACAGAGTGTGTCTTATCTAACGCAAGACGTACATACGGAAAGCGCTCTTTCGACAAGAGATGCGCTCGCAGCGCTCTATTACAAGATGGATGCTCATCAAAAAGACAATAAACAGCAATCTCCTCTGGAATGTAGGCAATCAGCCTATGGATATATTCTGCAAACGCCTGCATACAAGCAAGCGGCAGAAGGACATCCTCTACGGCAATATGCTCCTGCCTGCATAGATTCCAGATATCGATACCCCCACGATATATAATAAGCCCAGCACTTGTTTGCGGATTCCAGCACTTAGAAACAAATTGCTCTAAAGAAAAAAGATGGGCATGAAAAGCAAGAGGATCGAAAAAATCCAATCCCTTTTTCTCTAGCCCAAGATCTAAATGCCATAAAATAGGCTGAGAGGCTTTTGTATCAACATCCCATACAAGAGAGTCCTCTGCACGCGCCGGCAAGGTAATAATAGTAGACATCTTGCGTAACTCCATTTGCTTGATAACGCCGCGCTTTTTGGCAGATTAGACCTCTTTCGAAACTTCATTTATTTGCTAAAACTGTGTTTTTTCAAACAAAGCAAGTTTCGAAAGAGGTCTATTTAAACCCAAATTTCTCGGCAATAGTCTCCATATTACCTCGAAATTTGGGTTTAAATCTGCTCAAAAATCACAAGCGTTATTAACCTGAACTTTGGGTTTTTTAGGCCCGCGGACCGCGTTAAAGCCCTATTTTTCAACTAATTAGAGCGGCCCTGTATTGAATAAAATACAGGGCCGCTCTAATTAGTTGAAAAATAGGAGCTTTGACGTGGGCCCACGGGCTTAAAAAACCCAAAGTTCAGGTTATTAAGCAAAGCGAATTATGCAAGATGTCCAGCGATGTATTCATCTCCTAAATTGCAGGTAATAAATTTCTTTTCCAAGGCTGCGCCATAGGGTATCAAAATAGGACCCGCCATATCCCTCAAGCTCTGTACGGTAGCTAGGGTCTTGAAAACAGGATGTCCATGGTTGCGCTACAACAGACAGGACAAGGTCCCGATAGGCAATATCATCTGTTACAAATGTTAGCTCGCCAAAAGGGCGCATTTTAGAGGCAAGCGTGGTCATAAAAGACTCTTGTATTAAACGATTCTTAGCGTGACGCAGCTTAGGCCAAGGATCTGGAAAATTAATATAGGCAGTGTGAATCGTTTCTACCGGGACATAATGGGTTGTAAAGGTTAGCGCCTCGCCACAAACAATAAATAAATTTCTGATTCCATGCGCGTGCATCTTAGCCCAAATTTTATTTACCCTATCCAATTTGCGCTCGACAGCAACCCAGTTACAGTCTGGGAATGTAAGAGCCTTATTTACGATCCAGGCTCCATTGCCACTACAATATTCCACATGCACGGGAGCCTTTCTACCAAACACCAAAGGATCATCCCAATTAGAAAAGCTCATTTCATGCTTTGAATAGTAATCGGGAACAAAAAGCACCCTATCTGTCAAATGCGGACGCCTCTCTTCCCATGTAAAAGGCCATTTTAGCGCTTCTTTCATACTCCCTCCGGCTTTACCATGATAAGGCCATCAGAAATTTTTTTAGCCAGGGCATCATATAAAGGCGTCAGAGCATCATCTTGAGCCCCTTCAATAGAATCTAGCTGACCCAATGAAAATTTAATGACCTTTTCTCTTTGCCCTTGCGCGTTAATAAAGGTCAAATCATACAAAGAATCGCTATCGACGTAATCGTATTCTGTGGAAGCTTTGATCTGGGCTGGGCCAAATACAACCTCCTCGCCACGTTTTAAAGTGATTTCAACAGACAAACTGCGCCTAGACTCTGTCGCAATTAAATTATTTTTAACTCTGCCGGTTGTATCCTGTCTATGGCGCATGTAGCCTATAGGATGCTGCTCATTCGATATGATAGAAGCATATAGGGTAAGCTCTGCCAGATCTTTACTTGTAATCATAAAATGGCCAGCTGTTGATAGGGTACGAATCAGCCTGTCTGTAAATTGCCCACGAGAGTCTCCTGTGACATAGGGGACGTAAAGAGCTACAGGATCTTCGGAATAAGGCTTGTAACTACACCCAGCAAGCAAACAAACACACAAAAACCAACTAGCGCGCATTCAACTGATCAATCCTTTGTTTTGAAAGCGCAGCTATCTTAGTATCTGGATAGGTGTCTACTATTTTTTTATAATAAAGCAATGAGGCCTGCGGTTTTTTAGTTCTTTCAAAAAACTGCGCGGTTTCATACAGACTTTTTGCATAGACCTCCTGCATTTCCAAAAGGAGAGCCTCTACTTCTGTAATTCTTTCTTCGCCAGGAAAATCCTGTTTAAATTTTCTAGCGTTAATGCGAGCCAAATCTAAAAAATTAGGATCGGGATACTGTGCAATGCACCGTTTAAGGTAAAGACGCCCTATCCCCAAGTAGCTATCCAAAGCCTTTTCGTGTTTTGGAAACCTGCGAATTAACGTTTGATACCCCTCCAAACTCAGTTCATATTCCTCAAGAGTAAATAAAAGCTCAGCTTTGTGAAAAAGAGCATGTGCCGCCAAATCTCTATGAGGGACAGATCCAATCACCTCATCATAAATAACAAGCGCATCCTCCTGGGCTGGCTGCCACTTAGGCAATTTACCCATTCCCATAATATGTTTTTTAGCGCCCAAGCGAAACTGATCTGCAATGGCACACTTATATTCCATAACCTCTTCAAAACGCTTAGGCCCCTGCTGCTTTTGTAAGTAGGTCGAAAAGTATTCGTTAGCCTCTTCGTACTCTCCTTCATGAAAGCAAGCTGCCCCCAAATAAAAATAAGCCTCCTGCGCAAACGCAGATGATGGGAAATTTTTTAATATAACGCGCATGTGATGCAACACAGAAGTCCACTCTTTTTTCTCATAGGACTCCATTGCCAAGCTATAGTGCTCTTGCAATGACACAGTTGCAGCTTCGTCTGCATGCATCCACTGCCCATCTTTATACAAATAGCCCGCCTGCAACGTTGCAACACCCAATGTAAAAGCTATTAACAAGCCACGCACAAAATCCCCCACGGGTTCGCGATAAAATAGAAAGTCTATCTTTCAAAGCACTATAATTGCAATAGACATGCTTTTTGACAGCAATCAATAGGTATCTTTTAAAAGAGGCCTAATCCAAGTAGTCGTGGAAAGAGACCGATTTCACAAGCTCATGGTCCCTAAGTGAGATATCCCCTCTTAGAAACGGCATAAGTTTTGTTTTTTTACTTAAAGCCCTATTAAAAAAATAAAGTTGCAAAAACTCATCTGGATAGTTTTCTAAAACAAAATGTGCATACGTTTCGTATTCAGAAAAGCCAGACCCCTCCTGTCTATCTATAAGATTCAAAATAGCCTGAAACCATGGGACGTTATGCACGCTTTCGATGTGGTGCTTTAAGTGTTGTAGTTTAGAGCGCTCCATAAGCATATGATGACTAACAAAAGAGAATACCCCTTTAACATCGGCTCCTATTAGCCGTTGGTACATCTTTCGATAGGGCATATGCATTTCGTCAGCACAATGAAAAATTGTACGCCCCTTACACGCAAAGGATTGAGGGCGAATGAGCAACGTATCTGCATCCAAAATAAGCACATGCTCAGAAATCCCTATTGTATCGGCACTTAACTTAAGTAATTGTTGAAACAACCATCCCCGACGATCTTGCCCTTCTGGATAGTAATCAATATCTTGGAATTGGATCGGCAATACATCTGCTTCATTTACAAATACACAGCCTAGGCGCTCTGCGCACGCACGAATTACTTCTCGATCTGGAGCAACAATATAAATATTACCAATTGGATGCATCACATGGCGCCGTGCAAAAACAATCGTGTGCTCAAGGACATCCAAATCCTTTTCGATAACCGGAATTAAAATATCTATAGGAATAGAGCTTTGAACAAACGGATGTGCTTTTTCACATGCAACAGAGAGTTTTTTTAATCGCTTTAAATTATCACCGTGGCTGCGTGTAAAGCTATCCATGGAGGCCAAAGACTGCAAAACATCTTGTTTCTGCAAAAAAATA
>CAMFJP010000012.1 GCA_945957075.1 uncultured Chlamydiae bacterium | reverse complement strand
CTCCATATTACCTCGAAATTTGGGTTTAAAGCTGCTCAAAAATCATCAGCGCTGCCAAGCAAAGCGAGTTACGCAAGATGTCTATTTTTGACAAATGGCATAACAATTGTATTGTGTAAATATTTTTCATCAAATGCAAGTGTTAAAAATATAAGCTCGCTAAAACAACATGTTGTTGCTATCATATGGTTTATGGATCAGGTAAAAGCAGCAATAGGAAAAGCAGCGGCAGACCTTATACAAGACGGTATGCTCGTAGGGCTTGGAAGTGGATCAACAGCCAGCTATTTTATTCAAGCTCTAGCAGCTCGTTGCAAGCTGGGTTTACAAATCCAAGCAGCATCAAGCTCTGCAGCTTCAACTTTACTTGCACGGGAAACAGGTATCCCCCTTGTTGATATCGACACGTTATCCAAGTTAGATATCACAGTAGATGGCGCAGACGAGATCGACCCTGCAAAGCGCATGATCAAAGGAAAAGGGGGCGCGCTTATCCGTGAAAAAATCCTTGCAAAGATGAGCACCGAAATGGTTGTCATCGTAGACGAAACAAAGCTTGTAGCAGCACTTGGAACATCCCCTCTTCCCATTGAAATTATCCCCTTTGCCTATAAAGCTACAGAACGACACTTACACGCTGCAGGCTTTAAAGGCAACTGGCGCTTATCCAAAGAAAATAAATTCTACATTACAGATAATGGCAACTACATCTTTGATATCGTATTTAACGCACCGTGCGCTCATCCCGAAAACGACCACACAAAGCTAAAACTCATTCCAGGCGTCGTTGATACTGGCTTTTTTTTTGATATTGCAGGCCGCGTGATTGTAGGATTCAAAGATAATTCCATTACAGTGGTTTAAAACTCTAATTTTATAAAAATATCTCCTTGGCGACGATACGGCATGTGGGAGGGACCTTGTGCATTAATTGCCGGCAAAAACCCTCAGAACACCCCATCACATACACAGTATTGAGATTCTGTTTATGGGAAAGATCGGGTATATCTCGAAGAGAAGCGCAGCCCGTTAGGTTTATCACTTGAAGATATTCTAACTGAGCCACCTCCTGTGGAATAAACTCTAAATGTTCCCACCCTGCAAGATGTAGTATTTTCAAAGATGTAAAATATTTAATTTCTGGTGGCAACACAGTAACAGGATCCGCCATTGTTCTTACTGTAGAATGTACTTTTACAACACCGCTATCAGACTCTATAACACTGCGCAGCCCACGTGCTGTCTCTGCAAGATCCTGGGTCCAATCCGATACCCGCCGCCTGTTATAAAAAAGATCACTTTCAAAATTACAAAAATAACATAAATTGCGATCTACAATACGCTGAATTCTAAATACCAAACAAGATAGCTTACCAAAAAATGGAATCGCATGTTGGGTGTTATGTGCCCTTGTTGTTCTTATCTGATTCCTCTCTTGTCTTTCTACGGCTTCATATACCTTGCGCATAATCGCAAAATCTTGACTATCTTCATGGGATGCCTCTAAAGGCAGTATGTGACGCACAATCTCGTCAGAAAAAATCGTCCAACATACAGAGAAAAACACATCATTGATTGCTCGACAGACACGTATGTTAGGATCACCATTAAATGCGATTATACTCCTTAAAGCATCCGTTGGAAAAGCTACTAAATGCATAGTCCTCCATAAAATTAATAACACCAAAATGCATAAAAAACTGAGACTTGAGATTAGGGCGTGTCGTCAATTGATAAAAATCACTTTTTTTATCAATTGACGACACGCCCTAGTACCGCCACTTTACACAAAATAGCCTATGGATGTAAATAAAATATTAATATGACAGAAACACTTATCCCGATTCGCATTAAAAAAGTCCTGCAACAATCGACTTATACAAGCATTGTGCTTGGCAACGAAAATAAGTCTTTTGCAATCTATATGGCACACGATGTGGGCAAAAACATCCAAAATTACCTTGCAGATGCCCCTCCAATAAGGCCATATACCTACGATCTTTTATCCAATATCTGTATCCATTTCGAGATGAAATGGATTCAGGTGGTACTTTTACATGCTGAAGAGGGAATCTACTTTGCGCGCCTTTTTGTAGAACAAAAAAAGGAAAATATAACCCAGATCTTAGAAATCGATGCGAGACCAAGCGACTGTCTCATCCTTGCTGTTAAAGAAGAATTACCTATTCTGTGCTCCGAAACTCTTTTAAACGAGTCGATTGCGTTCGAGGAATAAATCGCGCCAATGGTAATTATCCAAAAGCCCTTCTAGAGGTCTGCCCAAAATCTTATGTGCTAGATACAATGCTTCTATAGACGCAAGCCCTTGTGTAGGGTCACTACAATCTTCTTGTCTTCTTGGATAAGCTGTAAGATAACCCATAGGCAGGCTCCTTGCAATAAAAGGAGCCGGCAGCATTTTTTGAATACGAGATGCAAGACGCCAGGTCCCATCAATCAAAAGAAGCGCTAAATCTTTATCTTCTTCTGAAAGGACAGGAGCCCCAAGCGCCAATACAAAGTAGCTGGACAGATCGTTAGGCATAGGATCCTTAGGGTAGGTTAAAAAAGCATACCCCTCTTTCCCTTCCAACCCCCTTAGAGAACATTTTTTAAGATTTTCTCTTCTATGCCTAATAATCAACGTCTTCACTATTCCACCTTAATAGAATAGTACTTGCGCACATTCCCCTGTTTTACAAGAAAAAGATATCGATTCTTATTGCCATTTGCGTTGATTGCTGCATTAAAATCTTGGATGTTTGCGACTTTTTTATCATTGACCTCCAAGACAAGAAAACCTGGGCGCAGGCCTGCAAATGCAGCAGCTGAACCTGGACGCACTTTGGTTATTAAAACACCCTCATCTTGAGAGGCGTATCCTAGCTGCTTAGCAACATCTGGGGTCAATACATCGACTTCAATTCCCAATTTCTGGACAACACCACCTGCTGCTACAACGCTGTCTGATGCAGAACCTAAAGTTACAGGAGCCGAAAAGACTTTTCCCTTCCGATTAATTTTTAACTCGATGGCACTCCCTGGAGACATCAAAGAAATTTCCTTCTTAAAGTTGCCCCAGCTTTTAATTTGTATGCCGTTATATTCAAGAATAATGTCGCCTTGTTTAAGGCCCGCTTTATCAGCTGGCGAGTCTTTGACAACCTCGGTAATCAAAACGCCTTCTGCTTTATCTAGACCAAACGCATCTGCTATTTCCTTATCAACAGGCTGCAAAGAAACGCCCAAAAAGGCTCTGGTAAAAGCTCCCTTATCCATAATCTGTGCCACCACTTGCCTTGCAATATTACTTGGAATTGCAAAGCCAATGCCCATATATCCCCCAGAACGGGAAAATATCGCAGTATTAATTCCAATCACCTCACTGGACAAGTTCACTAAAGGCCCCCCAGAATTACCAGGATTAATCGCTGCATCTGTCTGTAAAAAATCTTCAACGTCTGTAATCCTTAGGTTCTGTCTTCCTTTTGCACTAATGACTCCGACTGTCAATGAAGCTTCTAACTGAAATGGGTTACCAATAGCAACTACCCATTCCCCAATATCCATTGCATCAGAATCGCCAAACTGCAGATAGGGAAAATCTTTACCTTCAACCTTTAATACCGCAATATCTGTATGAGGATCAGATCCAACAAGCACAACATCAAACTCTCTGCCATCGTTTAAAGTCACTGAAAGCTTACTTGCATCTTTAACGACATGTGCGTTTGTCACAATGTAACCGTCTGCAGAAATAAAAAAGCCAGAGCCCTGACTGATTTCTGGTGCTTGCGATCCCCTACCTCTTGGGGGTGCTCCAAAAAAACGGTGAAAAAAATCATCTCCAAAATAATCAAAAGGATTTTGTTCCTGGGGATGTCCATATGGAGACTGTTCTGGTATCATTTGTGCTTTTACAAATACAACAGCTGGGATCGCAGTTTTAGCAACCTGTGTAAATGCTTTAGAAGTCTCTTGAGGCGAGCATGTGCATCCTGCCCCATACAAGGGCATGCCCACAGCACACACAAAGAGTCCAACACCATATAGAACGTTTCGCATAGCATCCTCCAATTTCCCTTATAAAGTAAGATACAACGTTATACCACTTCCAAGAAATAATACCAAAAGTAGTAAATAGTGTCATATTTGAGCAGCGCCAAAGCGCCAATTTTCAATAGACTTGCCGAGAATTTTGGGTTTAAATCTGCCAAAAAGCGCGGCGTGATCAAGCAAATAGAATTACTCACTCAAGTTACGCAGCTACTGACGCGGCCGCATAATATGAGTTACTCAAGATGTCTACAGCTTTAACGCGCTCAAATATGAAATTATTTACCAATTTTGGTATCATGTAAGTTCTAAACTTTTTAGGAGGGATATTATGACTGATGTGATAATAGCCAAAATTTTTCCTGTATTGGGCATATCATGTATGCGCGACGCTTTAAGTGAGCATCTGGGCACATTAGGAACCACGTGCAGAAGGCTAAGGATTATTGGATACATACCAGGTATCCATGTTATAGCTGGCCTAGCCCTTGCTCTAATAGGCAAAAAAGCCGCTGACATGGAAAAACAAGGTGAAATAAACGAACACAAGTGGACGCGCATTGTCATCTACAATGATATTCATGATCGAGGGATAGCTACAGCCTTGTTCGGCCCACTTCTATTGCTTGCGGATTTAGTTATTTCAGCTATTGCACGCAGTGGCGTTCTTTACTGTGGCACCGGCTAAAAATCCGACTAAATCTTGAAGATAGGATAGGGAAAACGTTCCTTATCTAAAATATCTTTACCAGAGCATGTAACAAGAGGGGCTTTGTCTATTTGAGGCAGTAAAACTTGCGTAAAGGCCTCCTGAATTGTGGAAATGGTCATTGCAAGCAGCCTATCCCTGTAGGTTTGACGCATGGCAGATGTCTTTCCCTCTTGCATCCAACTATAGGCAAGACATGCTTTCATCCCAGGCGCTATCGGTGTGTCTAGATGCTGAATCATTCCAAGTTTTGCCTCTTGTAGATCTTCTTCTGTAAACCGTCCAGAGGCAATTTCTTGTATAGCATACTTAAACACGTCCCATGTCCCCATAATGTGGGGATCCCTATAAGAATATAAATAAAACTGCCCAGAGGTTGGCTGGAAACTAGCGCCGCAGCCATAAGCCCCTCCCTGCTCTCTTATTCTAGACAAAAGAACTTTGTTTTCTAAAAGAAAGGTCCCAAGGCTAAGCGCTGGGGCATACATATGTTCATATAAAACACCATGCAAAGCAAAAACAGTAAAGGCCACAGGAGAGGCAATAATATGCGCCTGAGTGCACAATTCTGGAACTGTAGACTCCCATGTCCATGGGGCCTGCTTAACATCCAGTTTCCTTGAAAAATCGCAATCTAACGGATGTAGCTTTGTGTATAAATCGTCATCTCCGCTAATGACAAGATGCGGAGATTGAAAACTGGTGATATTACGATGGAGAGACGCAAGCTTTGACGCAAGAGCTGGAATTGAAAGCTCTAGATCTGATGTAATCTCTTCAACTTTCTGAAAATAGGGAAGACCTTGAAGCTTTTCCTGTGCATATGCTGGCTGAGAAAGTCGACTTAATGCTCTTTGGGTAGCATAGCGCATGCCACTGCGGGCAAGCCGTCCACGAAGAGCTGTATGCAACTGCAAAACAAGATCACGTACACGCGCTGTATCATCCCAATGCGGGGCGCGCACCATCTCTTCAAATAAGATAAAAAGCTGATCTGTATGGCGCTCTAGCGCTTTGCCTCTAATATGCAAATAGGGTCTACCTCCCCCCTGCACATAGAGGTGAAGGCCACAGGTGGCCCCAATGCCCCCTGTATAGCGCTGCGTCCAGCGCAGTCTTTCCCCATAATCTTTATTTCCAGATCCTATTTCCGATAGACACGTTCCCAAAAGAGAGAGGTAGGGAAAATCATCCAAAGGCATTTGAGGAATATCAAAAAAAAGATCTGCATATAATACTTTGTTCGTAAAGCCTACATACTGAAATGTCTTTACCTCAAAAAGATTCTTCTCAACAACAACTGGTGTATAAGCGTGTTGATCCACATCAGAAAGCAAAACTTTCGGCAAACATTCCAAATCTTGGTTTTCTACCTCATCCTGATAGATCTCTAACTGACTGGTCTGTCTTAAAATAGTTGCAATATCGCTCTCTTTTAAAGAGGCATACCGCGCAGCTAAACCACTCTCTTCCTCTGCAGCTTCTCGCACAAGAAGCTCAGCATCTGGATACATATGAAGAAATACAGCATGAGGATTGCTAAGAAAATGCTTTTCTAGAAGCTCAAGGAGATAACGGGGATGGCGCGCTATGTGATTTCTTAGCTCATTAAACAATCCATGGATCTGGAGGTGCTTTTCTGGAACACAACCATGTTGTTTAGCCAGCGCTGAGCGCATAAAAAGGGTAAGTCCAAAGGGGGCGCCTTCTCCATGCACTTCTGTTCTTGCAAATTCTAGCTGATGGATTGCAGATTCCACCATATCCTCTGCAATCCCTTCTTGCACAATATGCTCTATCGTATCGATGATACAGGCATGCAACTGTTTTTCGATACCATGCGCGCAGCCTTTACATACGATGGCAAAAGGAACCTCTGTCATCTCTATGTCCATATGAGCCTGGACTTGAGTACACAACTTTGAATCGAGCAGCGCCTTTTTCAATATTGAAACGTCAGTATCCATGAGAACGATTTCAAGTACACTCAAAGCCAGCACCTCCGCCTCTTCAATTAAAGGCGCAGTTAACCAGCCAAAGACATAAATATCCCGATCTCCTACCCCTTCTTGACTTTCAACAGGATAGGGCGCCGCCACCCGGACAGGACTAGAAAATCTATGCTGCAACTGGGACTGTGGCGACAACTTTTGACCCACAACACCTTGCAAAGTTCTATCATGGATAAAATCGAGGTGTTTTTTTAAAGGCAGATTACCATAGAAGAAAAATAGACATCTACTCGGATGATAATAGCTTTCATAAAACTTAATCAAATCTGAATAGGTAAAACGTGCAATTTCTTTAGGATCACCACCTGATACATACGCATACGACAGATCAGGAACAAGCGCTGATAAAAGCAGCTGCCACATTCTTGCATCTACGGAAGCAAATACCCCTTTCATTTCATTGTACACAACCCCTTTACACACAGGACCGCTAAGGGGATCTTGTGGTTTTACAAAACCGAAACGATAACCCTCTTGTAAAAAACTCTCTTCTCTTAATAAAGGATGAAAAACAGCATCTAAATAGACATCAAGTAGATTATAAAAGTCCTTTTCGACTTGAGAGGCCGCAGGATAGCAGGTAAAATCGGCGCCCGTCATGGCATTCATAAATGTATTTAGACTCCTTCTTCCCATAGAAAAAAAGGGATCCTTTACTGGATATTTTCTAGAGCCACACAGGACAACGTGCTCTAGAATATGAGGCGCACCACTTGAATCATGAGGAGGAGTTTTAAAAGATAGGCAGAACAGATTTTCTGGATCCTCTGCAGCAATATGCATAACAAGAGCACCACTTGGCTCATGCACAAGCTCACATAGGGTTGCTTGCAATTCCTCGATTTCCACAACATGCGTAACGCGAAAATCGAGGTAGCGCTCCCCTAAAATGTGCAAAGAGTCTTTCATGATGCCCTGAAATTAATTCCAGGTGAGATTAGCAGAAGACTGATATTCCGTCACCCGTGTTTCAAAAAAGTTCTTCTCTTTTCCCAAATCGATCGTTTCACTCATCCAAGGAAAAGGATTTTTAGAACGATATTGAACCTTAAGACCAATGCGCTCTAGTCTGCGATCTGCAATGTACTGTACATAATCTCTAAACATTGGAGCTGTTAAACCTAAAATACCTTTGGGCAAACAGTCCTGCGCGTACAAAATTTCCAATTCAACGGCTTGTCTTACTTGATCTACAATATGCGCTTGAAACTCTGGCGTCCAGATATCTGGGTTTTCTTCTTTAATCCCATTGATCAAATCGATGCCGAAATTCAAATGAATCGTTTCATCTCTTAAAATATATTGAAACTGTTCTCCAATACCCGTCATTTTATTTTGTCTATGAAAGGAAAGAATCATGACAAAACCACTATAGAAGAAAATACCTTCCATAATGAGGTAAAAACCGATAAGATTTTCTAGGAATTTTTGCCGCCCCTCTAATGTTTCTGTTGTAAAATCAGAACGCAAAATATCCTCTGTCAAACGCATTTCAAATGCATCTTTATGATGAATGGTATTAACCTCATTATACATGTTAAAAACCTCTCCTTGATTCAAGGACAAAGACTCAACAATATAATGAAAGGTATGCGTGTGAATAGCTTCTTCAAACGCCTGACGCAGTAAATACTGCCTAGCTTCTGGGTTGGTCACATGTTTAAAAATAGCAAGGACTATATTATTTCCAACAAGGCTTTCTGCCGTACTAAAAAAGCCAAGATTGCGCATAATCACTCTTTTCTCATCCGCAGACAGGGCATCTGACTTCCATAGTTCGATGTCCTTGCCCATAGGCACCTCAGTGGGCATCCAATGATTTGCACATCCATTGAGATAATGTTCCCACGCCCATTTATACTTTAATGGCATTAACTGATTGACATCCACTCTGCTGCAGTTAATAAGCCTTTTGTCCTTTACCTTGACGCGTTTGCTCTGATCTACTGCATGAACCTCGACCTCTTCTTCAAAACTGATCATATTGCTCTCCGCTATTTCAAAATTATTGACAACTTTCGCAACCCTCTTCGAGGCTGCAGGCTTTGGGTTTTTCTTCTCTATCCACTTGAATATTGCTCGAAGCAGACCGGTTTTTCATCCAACGAGGTTGCAAACCCCTTTTGTTAATGTCTGTTGTAGATTTTTCGATTTGCGTTGCAGCAAGTGTTCTAAGATAGTACAGGGTTTTAAGACCTTTTTTCCATGCAAAAAGATACATTTGATGGAGTTTTTTACCGCTTGGCTCTGCAAGATACAAATTAAGCGACTGACCCATATCAATCCATTTTTGTCTTCTACTTGCGCACTCGATAATCCATTCAGGATCAATCTCAAATGCTGCTGGAAATAGCTGCCGAATATCTTGTGGAATTCTCTCAATCTCAGAAATACTTCCATCAAAGTATTTCAAATCATCGAGCATATCGTGATCCCAAAGACCTAATTTTTTTAACCTCTGGACAAGGTGACTATTGGGAATAGTAAACTCTCCTGAAAGGTTAGATTTTACAAATAAATGCTTATACATAGGCTCGATGGACTGGGTTATGCCTACAATATTCGAAATAGTTGCTGTGGGTGCAATAGCCATCGTATTACTATTGCGCATGCCCCATTTTTTAATTGCCTCTCTTACAACACTCCAATCCAAACGCACATCGAGATTCATTTCTAAAAGACCGCCACGCTCCTCAGCTAAAATCTCTATTGTATCTATAGGCAAAAGCCCTTTATCCCATTTAGATCCAGGATAAGAAGAATAAGCGCCCCTCTCTTTAGCAAGCTCTGCTGAAGCAAGAATGGCGTAATAAGAAATAAGCTCCATACTAACATCTGCAAATTCCACAGCCTCATGGCTAGCATAGGAAATGTTTTGCATATAAAGCGCATCTTGGAAACCCATGAGTCCAAGCCCGATAGGACGATGGCGTAAATTAGACTCTCTAGCCTCAGCTGTTGGATAGAAATTAATATCGATAACATTATCTAGCATGCGGACTGCAGTTTTAATGGTCGATGCCAATTTTTTCCGATCAATACCCTCTGCAGTCATATGCTCTGCTAGATTAATCGAACCCAAATTACAAACAGCTGTCTCATCTTTTGAAGTGTTTAGAAGAATTTCTGTACACAAATTCGAGCTGTGCACAACGCCAACATGATCTTGCGGAGAACGAATATTCGATGGATCTTTAAAGGTAATCCAAGGATGTCCTGTTTCAAATAACATACTCAACATTTTGCGCCAGAGTTGAACAGCTTCCACCTTTTTAAAGAGTTTAATCTGCCCAGACTCCGCCATCCCCTCATATTCCTCATAACGGGATTCAAAAGCCTTTCCATACAAATCATGAAGATCTGGAACATCTGCTGGATTAAAGAGAGTCCACATCCCATGCATTTCTACTCTTTTCATGAAAAGATCTGGAATCCAGTTGGCAGTGTTCATGTCGTGAGTGCGCCGTCTTTCATCTCCTGTATTCTTTCTAAGCTCTAAAAAGTCTTCAATATCAAGGTGCCAGGTCTCTAAATAAGCGCACATAGCTCCCTTGCGCTTGCCACCCTGATTTACCGCAACGGCTGTGTCATTAGCAACTTTTAAAAAGGGAATAACGCCCTGACTTTTGCCATTGGTTCCTTTAATAATACCACCGGTTGCTCGAACATACGTCCAATCGTTACCAATACCCCCTGCCCACTTTGAAAGCTGAGCATCATCTGCAATCACTTTAAAGATATGGGAGAGATCATCCATGACAGTAGAAAGATAACAAGAGCTAAGCTGCGAATGCATGGTACCAGAATTAAATAAAGTCGGGGTCCCAGATATGAAGAAAAACTGCGAAAGCACGTTATAAAACTCAATCGCTCTCTCTGTCCTTTCCTCTTTTTCATTTAACGCCACGCCCATTGCAACGCGCATCCAAAACATTTGAGGTGTTTCCAGCCTTCTTTGCATGTCATGGATAAAATAACGATCGTATAGCGTCTGCAGTCCTAAATAAGAAAAGCGATCATCTCTTTGAAGCTCCATAGCTTGAGAGAGCTTATCAAGATCATAATCCAAAAGAGCTGGACTTAGTCTACCAATAGTTGTTGCATAATGTATTGTGGTTTTAAAATATTCCCTGTGTCTCGACTCTAAAGAAGGGTCTTTTGCCGAAATACCCATGGTTTCTCTATATAAAAAATCCAAAAGAAGACGTGAACCAACCTGCGAATACGCTGGCTCCTCTTCAATTTTACTGCGCGCTGCCATAATCAGAGCCTGCTCAATTTCACTCTCTTTAATGCCCTCATAAAAATTTGCAATCGTCTCTTCTAAAAGAGCATGCGCAGAGACTGTTTCTTCAAGACCCCTACAGGCAAAAGATAGCCTTTGATACAACTCAAAATCTGTATATATTCCCTGTGTTCCATCCGCTTTTGTAATAATAAACTCGCGCACAGGAGCCGAGGTGCTCTCTTCTTCTAACACTCCCTCAGTTTGTTCTCCAAGTGAGGCTCTATACAAAATGTAATCTTTTGCAACATGAAAAAAACCCTCTTTCATGAGCAATTGCTCAATCTCATCTTGGACCCAACTCACATGCAACACATGCGCTGCCTTTGCATGAGCTACAGAACGTGCAACGATCTTTTGTGTTAATAAATTAACAGCATCAATGATCGACTGGGGCGTGGGACCTTCAATATGTCTAGAGCGACGAAACGCAGATTCAATAGAAGATGCAATCTTCATCGGATTAAAACGAACCTGCAACCCATCTTTTCTATTGATTTTCAAGTTTTGGGGAGAATCTTCTCGAAGCGCTTTGTGCTGATCTCTGTAAATAATATAATCTCTTGCTACGTCGTGATATCCCCTTTTCATTAAAGCGACTTCTACAACATCTTGAATCCCCTCTACAGTTAAGCAGGCGCCTTTACAAGCAAGAGCAAACAAATGCTCTAAAACCGCATCGACAACTTCTATCACAGAGGCTTCAATTTCAGGTGATAGTTGTGTGTTTTTTGTAATTTTCCGAGTATCCCGAAATGCAGCTTCAAGCGCGCGGTAAATTCTCTCTTTTCTAAACGGAACAAGAGAACCGTTGCGTTTAACAACTGTAAATGCATGCATATCCGCTACCATTTTGGACTCCTTGTCTTGCAACGCATTAGGCATAAAAATTGTCTCCTTTGACATAAAGGCGCCCCTCTCATTAAATTTAAATTTTGTAAAGACACACAACATCTTGTGTCCAATTCTTCATATACACACTATATATAGTAGCGCCGCGCTTTAAGTCCAACAAAAATTACGAAGCACAAAATGATGTATCTTTTTGCGATGATATAGCTATAATGGGGTATATGAGACGTGTATACTTTATCCCAAATGCAATTACAGCGCTAGGTCTTGCATGCGGTCTTTTTGTCATATTAAAAGTAAATATGGTAGAACGCGGATTTAGCAGCTACCAGCTGCTCTACTCTTCTACTGTTTTGCTTTTAATGGCAGCTCTTGCCGATTTACTAGATGGCGCTGTAGCTAGAATCATTCACGCAGAAAGTGAATTCGGAGCTATTTTCGATTCACTTGCAGATGCTATCTCGTTTGGTGTAGCTCCGGCTGTGTTATTTTTAAAACACCTTTCCTTAGAACAAGAAACGGGCCTCTCTTTTTTCGCTGTTATTGGCGCTATGCTTTACGCTCTTTGTGGGGTACTGCGCCTAGTGCGTTTCAACGTTAAGGCTATGGAAGCTAAAGGTCATGCAGAAAAACAAATGGAACAAAAGCGGCATTTTACAGGCCTGCCGATTACAGCAGCTGCTATAGCAGCCCTCTCACCTCCCCTATTCCTAGCCTCCCCACTTGGGACAACACTAATACACCTAGAGCCAACGACAGAGGCACTCTTACTCACTTCCATCATGATTATTCTTGGCTATTTCATGGTTAGTAAATGGAAATTCCCAAGCCTTAAAGCGCTACACTTTCGAATCCCCTCGTTTCAGCTCGTATTTTTCACTGTCATTATTGCTATTTTTTTTCTCTATGGCATCCTCCATTTTCTGCCAGCTGTACTCCTGATTCTTTCCTGGGGATACATCGCACTAGCATCGATCCTTTCAGGAATTCGACTTCTTGCTGGAAAAAAATCTAAAACTCTTGAAGATTTCGAACCCGATCAGGATGACTTATAATGTGGATTGCTTACGGACTGGGTCTTTTCGCCCTATGTACTACCCTCGGATGGTTATACGCACACGCTAAACTCAAAGCGCTTTCATTTCAAGCGCGGATGCTAGAACTAAAAGAAAACAGAGTGCGCGAACTTGAAACCGAAAATGTACAGCTCCGTGCCGAAAAAATCGCAGCAGAAGATAAAGTGCATCTGATGCGCACAGAAAGAGCGCAAATGATCGAAACATTTCGCCTACTTTCCAAAGAAGCTCTTGAAAACAATAGCGCCCGTTTTCTTGATACTGCAAAAAACACACTAGAAAATTTTCAAGAAAAAACAAAAACAGACTGGGAAAAAAGACATCAAGCCCTTGTGGATGCTGTAAACCCTGTAAAAGACTCCTTAAAACACTTAAACGACGGAATCAAAGACTTAGAAAAAGAAAGACATGGCCAGCAAGAAGCTCTAAAACATCAACTTCAAGCCCTAACAGATGCAGAAAAACTATTAAGAGATGAAACCAAAGGGCTTGTCAAGGCTCTTGGCTCACCCTTGGTTCGAGGTTGCTGGGGAGAAATGCAACTACGCCGCGTCGTTGAACTTGCTGGAATGCTACGCCACTGCGATTTCTACGAACAGGTACACGAAAAAACAGAAGACACCTCTCTAAGACCCGACTTATTAGTCCGCCTACCTGGGGGAAGAAGTGTTGTCATCGACGCCAAAGTACCCCTAGAGGCCTATCTTGAAGCCATGCACGCACACTCCGATGAAGAGCGCGCTTTAAAACTTACCGAACATGCAAAACAATTACGTACACATGTAACTCTTCTTAGTCGAAAAGCATACTGGGCAAAATTTCAACCAACACCCGAGTTTGTTATCTTATTTCTTCCAGGGGAAAGTTTTTTCAGCACAGCCTTAGAGCAGGATCCAGCTCTTATTGAAGTCGGCGTCGATCAAGGTGTTATTGTTGCAACCCCGACAACGCTAATTGCACTTTTGCGTACGATCGCCTATGGATGGAAACAAGAAAGCCTTTCAAGACACGCTCAACAAGTTAGCGATCTTGGACACGAGTTATACAAGCGACTTGTGGATTTTAGCGGTCACATAGCCAAAATGGGAAGAGGGCTTAGTAGCGCCGTAGAAGCTTACAATAGCTCGATTGGCTCATTCGAATCACGCGTTTTAGTCTCTGCACGCAAATTCAAAGACCTTGGTGCAAGCTCTGCTCACCACGATTTAGATCCCATCCCCACAATAGATCGTGTTCCCAAGCAAACACTCTCTTTAGAAGGAGAAACACATGAAATTGCGAGCAAATAAAATTTTACTGCCTTTGACATGCCTATTATGTTGCTATACAAGCGCTCTGCTTGCGATCTCCCCACAGCAAACTCTTTTAATGGAGGGTAACAAACGCTATGTTCAAGGGTGTTCCATTCACCCAAGAGAGGACATGAAAACACGAGATGTATGGCTCACTAAACAAGCTCCATTGGCAATTATTGTAGGCTGCTGTGATTCAAGAGTCCCTCCAGAAATTATTTTTGATCAAGGCATTGGCGACCTATTTGTTATTCGTGTTGCAGGCAATATCGTAGGGCCGATAGAGCTTGACAGCATCAAATTTGCGGCGATCGATCTTAAAACTCCTCTGATTGTAGTTCTTGGACATGAAGACTGCGCTGCTGTTCACGCTGTATTAGAAGGCAAGGGGTTTGCTCCTTCGATGGAAAATATTTCTCCTTTTTTACAATCCGCAATTTTTGAGTCGATGAAATTACCTGGACATTCGCTAACAAATGCCATTGATACCAATGTCCGTCTCGTCGTAGAATACCTAAAGACAAGCGCTCCTTTAGCTGAACTTGTCAAAAAAAATAAACTAGATATCGTAGGCGCACGCTACGACTTTCACGAAGGCAAAGTGCTATTTTTTTCCCATGATACAAAGAAATGACCCTTGTTGGTGTGGCAGTGGCCACAAATGGAAAGCTTGTCACTTTCCACAAAAAGACTCCCTTTCTTCTAAAGAGATGTATGCAAAAAAATACGGGATATCCCTAAAAAATCCAGCGCAAATAGCAGGAATCAAAGAGGCCTGCACGCTTGCAGCCTACATCCTTGATGAGACATGCAGAAAGGCTCAGGCAGGGGTCACGACAAATGAGCTCAATACGTTTGCGCATGCATTATACCTAAAAGCCGGGGCCATCCCAGCAACCCTTGGATATGGACATCCGCCCTTCACAAAAAGCATCTGCACCTCATTAAACGATGTCATTTGTCATGGAATCCCCAACGACGAGCCCCTGCGCACTGGAGACATCTTAAATATCGATGTCACTTGCATTCTAAATGGCTACTACGGAGACTGCAGCCGCATGATAGCCATCGGCTCCATTAGTCCAGAAAAACAAAGAGTCATGGAGGTCTCCTACAACTGTTTAATGGAATCGATTAAAATTTTAAAGCCAGGCATCTACGTATCAGCAATCGGAGATGTCATTACAAACTACGCGCATGCCCACCATTGCTCTGTCGTCCATCAATTTGTTGGACATGGAACAGGGGTTGAGTTTCATGAACCTCCTCAAATTCCTCATCACAAAAACAGAGTGCATATACCCCTAGCAGAAGGAATGACATTTACAATCGAACCGATGATTAATGCTGGAAAGGCAGAAGGATACATCGATCCCCATGACGGATGGACAGCACGGACAATCGATGGGAAACCAAGCGCGCAATGGGAGCACACCCTTCTCATT
>CAMFJP010000011.1 GCA_945957075.1 uncultured Chlamydiae bacterium | reverse complement strand
CAGTTAGAAGATAGGGAGGTTTTATCTCGTTTTCATCTTTTGCATTCAAGGCAATATTCGTCAAACACAGTAATTGTTTTATCAAAGGATACGGATGTAATTACACCCGGAGCAATTCCTTTTAAGCAGAGACTTGAATTTCTTCATCCGGAAATAGAGACCCGTCTCATATACGATTATGGCGTATATGGAAATGAAGCCGGACAGGCACTTGCTGAAGGGGATGAAAATACACGAGTTTATATTTTTGATCATGGAAAGCCAAATTCAGATAGCATACTAAGTGGAGATTACAAAAAGGTTGGAGATTTTATTATTGCGAATACGCCTTTTGCAAAAATGGCAAAAAAGCCTTTGCGTATTAGTCTTATGACATGTGAATCAGCTGTAGGTGGTTTGCATGGAGAGCTTAGTTTTGCTTCTCGATTGCATCAGCATTTGTCTGTATCAGGAGTGCAATCTGAGATTTGTGCGCGTACGCTAAAAGTTGCTTCGCCTCTTCATGAAAAAGAGGGTAAGGAAACTCGCCACGGAGTAGGCATGGTTCATCAACTTCCGGGTTCTAAGTTGACATTTAAGTTCAATCAAAAAGGTCGTCAAGTTATCGTAGATTCTTACATAGAAAAGTTTCATCGCGAAACCAAGCATTTGCTGCACAGCTTGCAATCATTACAATTAAAAAATCGCTCGGGGTTAAAAAGGTTGATAAAAGAAATTGCCGCGATAGCAGAGGATGAGGAGTTGTCTTCTCAAAAGGCGTTGTTGCTTTTAGACAAGTGGAAACAGGTAAGTCTTTGCATGACTGCAGAACAACGAATATATAAAGATCTTGTAGATCAATTAATAAGCAATCATGAAAAATCGATTGATAGAGGTTCTAAAGATCCTTTTATTGGCAGTTTTATTTTGCCGAGAAAATAGACATCTTGCGTAATACCAAATACGGATTTATTTGCCGCATTTGGTATAACTCTATAAATCTGCTCAAAAATCATCAGCACTGCCAAGCAAATGGAATTGCGCAAGATGTCTAATAGATCTTTTTCAAAAAAATGAATTTCGAAAGAGATCTAATGGTCAAGCGGCCTATTTTTGGCGGCGGCGTCATCGGCGATCCAGGTGGCTGGGCAGGTGTGGGAGCCTAGGCGTGTTGCGGGGTAGTTACTGGGCTCAAAGAGAACTTGGTGTAGAATGGAGGCTTTGGAATCGCCAAGGACATAGATAATGAGGTGGTGGGTGTTGTGGAGGCAACTATAGGTCATTGTCATGCGCCATGTGTTTTTTTGTGGTACAAATTGTGCAACGATGTCTCTGTCTTCGATAGCAAGAGCTGGTGTGTTTGGAAATAGGGATGCGATGTGTCCATCTTCTCCGAGTCCAAGGGTAATAAGATCAAAGGGGTGTCCGCGCAGTATTTTGTGGATTGTCTTTTCATATACTAGGGCGTTTTTTTCTATATCGTGCTCTGCGATCATGCGGTGGATGTGCTCTTTGGGAATGGGTAGGGTGCTGAGTCCAGAACGCATAGCGGCGCCGTAGTTGCTCTCTGGGCTTTCTGGGGGGACTGCCCGCTCATCACTCCAAAATAGGTGTATGTTGCCCCAGTCGGTTTGCGTGTTATACGGGGGGGAGGACAGGAGGGCAAATAGGGCCTGTGGGGTGGAGCCTCCGGACAGGGCAACTGTGCAAAATCCTTTTTTCTCAAGAGCAGCATTGCATATTTCTATAAATTGATGTGCACAAAATGCTAGGGTTGTTTGTTTGTCTCCTGGGTTTAGAAGCATTCTTCTTTTATCAATATGCATGTGTATTAGGGAGGTTTTTGAGTACGGAAAGATAGTGGCTGCTTGTGCGTGGACGGCACATTTCTTGTGTTAGTGAGTGCCCAGATTCTGTGTGTGGAAATATGACATCCATGGGCATTTCACATTGAAGAGCGGAAGAGATTTGGGTTGCAATGTGGTGAAGACAGGAAGGTTTTCTTGTAAAGGAAAAATGGTCTTTTTGTGGGGTTATGATCTGTATAGAAACTAGTGTGCCTGGAGCTAGCTCTGTATAGGAGACGGGGGTTAGGGTGATTGTGACTTGGTCTTTGTCTTTTTTATATAGGCTTGTATAGGTCCCTGATGTCTGTGTTGTTGTTTCTATACTCCATTTCAATTGTGAGGCAAGCCATGTTTGCATATAGAGGGCTTGGATATGGGTATGGGTAAAAAAGGCACTGGACTTAGCGTTGTACGTGATGTGTATGTGATCTGTAGAGCGTAGCTTGTTGATCCGCTCTTGAGAATAAAATGTTCTTGATAACAGCTCGCGCCACCCTTCTAATCTTGCCCAATTAAGATCTGCAATTTCGCATTCTAGAGGCTTATATTCATTTAGCAGCTTTTCTGCACATAGAGAGAGGTTTTGGGTGGTTTCAGAATCGATGATAAGGCGACTTGCTAGTTTTTTCAGCGGTTGCCATAGCGGATCGTTTGCAATCGGATCTTCTCCCCAAACCAGATAGACGGGGAGGTCTGGTAGAATATGCGGGAGGATTAAAAAGGGGATGCGCGCGCTTAAACTGCCGCCGATGGAAATTTCAATGAGATCGCAGGCAAAATTTTGTTCGTGGAGTACAGAAACGCCGGTTTCCATGCGATCGGAGGCTTCAGAATCATTTACGATAAGCAGAATGCGAGAGGGGAATTTAGAAATGACCCTTTGGGCTATTTTATGAATGTATGAGGCTCTTTCTGTTTTTTTTGTATAAAAGATGAGATTAAAAAGACAGGCGCGCATGCGGCTTGTGGGTTCTAGCTCTTCCCAAATAGCACTGAGGGCATTTTCTATATCTTCTGGGGCCACTTTTACAGGCATTAGATTAGTCTCCATGCTCTGCCATCTTTGGCAAGCATATCATCTGCGGAATTCGGGCCCCAGCTGCCGGCTGGATAGTTGGGGAAGTCTGCAGCGGGATTGTTTTTCCAATAATCCAAAACGGGATCCAAAAGCTGCCAAGAGTGCATGACTTCATCTTCTCTTGCAAAGAGAGTGTTGTCACCGAGGATGCAATCGAGGATAAGTCTTTCGTAGGCTTCTGGTGGCGAGGATCCGAAGTAAGAGCCATATCTAAAATCCATTTTTACAGGCTGAATGGGGCTGCTAGGTCCTGGTACTTTAGCATTAATTTTTAAAGAGGACCCTTCATCGGGCTGAATGCGAATGGCTAGGACATTGGATTCATGTTTTTTTCCAGGAAGTTGAAATAAAACGCGCGGGGGGTCTTTAAAGGTGACGGCAATTTCAGAAGCGCGTTTGGGAAGTCTTTTTCCAGCCCTTAGGTAAAAGGGCACTCCATCCCAGCGCCAGTTGTCCAGCATGAGGCGTAGCGCTGCAAAGGTTTCAACCGAAGATGTCGTAGCGACATTGTTTTCATTGCGGTAGCCTGGAACAGGCTCTCCGTTAATGTATCCAGGCCCATATTGTCCTCGTACAGCGCAACTGGAGCATTCGCCTGGTTGCAAAGGGCGTATTGCTTGTAATACTTTGACTTTTTCGCCGTGAATCGCATCGGGAGATAGGTTGACTGGGGGTTCCATAGCAACAAGGCACAGTAGCTGCATCATGTGATTTTGGATGATATCGCGAAGAAGGCCGGCCTCTTCAAAAAACGCGCCTCTAGAGCCGATCCCGATATCTTCTGCAACCGTGATTTGTACGTGGTCGATATAGCGACTGTTCCATTGGGATTCGAATAGGGAATTGGCAAAGCGAAATACCATTAGATTTTGTACGGTTTCTTTGCCTAGGTAGTGGTCTATTCTGTAAATTTGTCGTTCTTGAAGGAAATTTAGGAGCTCTTTTTGTAATTTTTGTGCGGAGGGGAGGTCATGACCAAAAGGTTTTTCTATAATCACCCTGGACCATTTTTCACTATTTGTTGGGTAGATTAGCCCGTATTTATGTAGCTTCTCGCAAATAGTGGGGAAAAAACTTGGTTGAGTCGAAAGATAAAAAACGCGGTTGCCTCGTGTTCCTAATTTGGCATCAATTTCGGCTAACTGTTTTTGTAGGCGCTCGTAACCTGCGTCTTCATGAAATTCTGATTGATGATAGAAAATTCTTTCTTGGAAGCTGCTCCAGATGCTGTCATCAATGGGTTTTATTCTAGAAAAGGAATCAACTGCTTTACGCATTTCGCTGCGAAAGGTTTCATGAGTTTTTTCTCTTCTTGCAAAACCAACGCAGGCAAACTGTCCGGGAAGCTGCCCTTCTCTTGTTAAGTTATAAAGAGCTGGCATGAGCTTGCGGGCTGTAAGATCGCCTGTGGCACCGAAAATGATGACGATGCAGGGGTCTGCGCACCTTGTGGAGATTCCAGGTTCCTGTAGAGGATGATTATTTTCTTTTAGTGTCATTGCATTGACTATAGCACAGTATTACATTTTAAGGGATAAGATGTGATCTTTGTCCAAGGGGAATAGAGGTAGCATTTTTGTGCATAGAGTTTCTATGCTGTTTATAGAGGTTTCCTTGGGGAGATGCATTATGTGCCATAGGATGAATTTGTCAAATGCGCAGTAGGTGTTTTTTTCTGTGTACCACACATATTTAAGCAGGGTTGTAATGCGCACCATTAGCTCTGGGATATAAAACGCAAGTAGGGGGTGTGCCTTTAAGTATTCTTGGCATATTTCTTCTTGGGATTTTCGTTTGCGCACAAGGGTTAGAAGTAGGCTTTTAGTGTCGATAGACAGCCATTTGCTTGACATATCAGACTGGATAGACCAGTGATGAATTTTTTGTTCTATTTCATTCCAATTTTTAGAGGTAAGCTCTCGTGTTTTTTTGAAAAATTGAGAGGCTGCATATACAATGCTTGCAAAATCTCTAGATGGATTGTCTATGAGAGCAGATCCTATTTCCTCTTCCATTTTTTTTCCAATTTGGTAAGGCAATGTTTCTAGAAAATTTTCCTTTTCGTCTAAAATTTTCCAGATCAGGATTTCAAGTAAATCTTCTTCTGATTTTTCAATAAGAGGTAGGCTTTTTGTTTCTAGATACGCAGAAGAAATCGAAGAGACAACATGTTCTACAGAGGCACAAAGATTTTCTGTTTTCATTAGCGCGCTTTCCGCTGCAATAAATGCGTAGATAGATTGAGGTAGTATGGGTCTGTCTTGGGATTGATTGGGATAAATGGATTGGATAGCAAGGCGTAAAATAGATTCATCAATATCACGTGGTAAATGGGAGGCTAGATGATATAGAGCAATCACTCTTCTTACAACTTGTGGATAAGTTAAAGATGGTATGGATAATTTGCATAGCTCGATTTGTCTTTGAATAAAGCGTTGAATGGCTATTTTATCTTCACTTGAAAAACGCATGTGTAGAAGTGAGCTTGGGTATAGTTTATGTGCGAGGAGGGCTGAAATATTGCATGTGATCGTGTCCAAAGAGGAAAAAGAGGGTAGGGTGCGCAAAGCAAAGAGGTGTTCTTTAATTCTATGTTCGATGTCTTGTTGGCTAAGATAGGGCTCTTTTGCTGTGATATCTAGGAGTGTTTTGATGATGAGTTGGTCGATTTTATCGTAATTTTCATAGGGGCTTTTTCCGTAATAAGAGGTCGTAAGAAGGTTTCGATGCACGCCCCATATGGTTTTTGATAAAAATGAGATATCTGGGCGTACTCCATCAATAATTGCGATACATTCACTGATTTTGATCGCGATTTGATGTGTTTGGTGATAGGGCGGAAGAGAGGATGTATGGGAGCGAATGCAGGAGTTTTTTATATGCTCTTTGATTAGAAAATGAATATTTAACTTTCCATTTTGAGAAATGGCGTTTTTTTGTTCTTGAACTTGTAAGGCATAGTAATTAAATTTTTCCCATGTTTTTTTTAGGGCAGAGATGCCAAGGCGGTATTGAGGGAATTTGTTTTGGAAACGGGGAGCTATTTTTGTAACAAGTTCTTGTTCTAGAGCAGGAGACCATTTTTTTGGATGGCCACAATGTCTCATGACTTGTTTAATTTCGTTTGATAGGAAGATATTTAGTTCAGATAGGGGGTCGTGAAAATCGGGTGATGTGTCTAGAGAAAAAAGAAAATCATCTTCAGAGTGTGTGTAGGTATTTCTTTTATAGGAAAACAAAGATGATGTTTTTCTCATGACAAAATGCACCAATAATATACAGGAATTTTGTGTGTACAATAACTTGTTTTTATTTGTCAAATTTTCTTGATAAAATGAACTTTTTCTGTAAGTATGACAGTCTGCCTAGTTACAAAAAACTGCAAGGAGACGAGTATGAATCAGACAATTATTGGAGGGCATTTGGGAGCAGACCCCGAAGTCCGTTTTACCTCTTCTGGACAAAAAGTGACAACACTGCGCGTTGCTGCAAAAGCGCGTCGGGGTAGTAAAGATAAAGAAGATACAACGATATGGTGGCGTGTTACTGTATGGGGAGAGCATTTGGATAAAATTATCTCTTACTTGAAAAAGGGCAGCTCTGTCATGGTGATTGGGGAGATGAGCAAACCAGAAATTTTTACAGATCGCGATGGTAAATCTCAAGTTTCCATGAACCTAACAGCTTCTGATTTGCAGTTTAGCCCATTTGGAAGAACGGATAGTGAGCGTAAAGAGCATTCTCCGCAAGAATCATCATACGCTTCGATGGAACCTGCAGTTGCTGTAGGGCAGGGAAAAGATGTAGACTTCTCTGATGATGAAATTCCTTTCTAATAGATCTTAACAAGAGAACTTTTTTATGAAATTTACTCACGTAGAAGGTGTTGAGAAGCGAACATGTGTTGATCTTTTGATACTTCCTTTTTGGCATAAAGATACACAGGCCATTCCTGCTGCCTCTTTTCATACGCTAGAGAACACTTTTAAGTTGGCTTTGGATTCAGGGGATTTTTTAGGCAAAGAAAAGGATCTTGTGTGTGTGTATCCGCACAATGAGGACGCGAAAGAAAAACGTATTCTTTTACTAGGACTTGGAGAAAAGGAACATTGTTCTTTAGAGATCCTTAGACGCGCATATGGCAGGGCAACAAAGTATGCAGTGCGCAAAAAATGCACTTCAATGGGGATTATTCTTCCAGGGCAAGAGCATGGGCTTGAGGCGATTTGTGAAGGGATTGGACTTGCAAGTTATACCTTCGATGCATTTAAGCAAGAAAAAGCCGTGAAAATAGCTCATGTAGAGTGGATAGGAAAAGAAAAAGATGTAGCCTCTAGAAGCCAAAGAACATTAGCTGTTATCCAAGCTGTGTGTAAAGCCCGTGATCTTGTAAATGGCAATGCAGATGATGTAACGCCAAGTAGGTTGGTTCAGGAAGCTCTAGACCTAGCGAGGCTGCACAGTTCTATTACCACAACGATTTTGGATAAAAAGACGATAGAAAAAGAGCACATGGGGCTAATTCTTGCAGTTAATCGAGGTTCTGCTGCAGATCCAGCGCTTGCTTTTCTTGAATATCAAGGGGATCCAGATTCGAACCGCCGTATTGCTATTGTGGGTAAAGGGATTACTTACGATACAGGGGGGCTTAACCTAAAGCCAACAGGTAGTATGGAGACTATGAAGTGCGATATGGCCGGCGCGGCAGTTGTGCTTTCTGTAATTCAGGCTGCAGCTACGCTTGGCCTTAAAGTGAATCTTATTGGCGCTCTTGTGGCCACAGAGAATGCAATTGGGCCTCATAGTTACAAACCAGGCGATGTCTATAAAAGCTATACAGGAAAAACTGTAGAAATTTCTAATACCGATGCAGAAGGGCGCCTAGTCCTTGCCGACACGCTTGCCTACCTTGTAAAAACGTTTAAGCCAGATCACATTATTGATCTTGCAACGCTAACTGGAGGAATTGTAATTGCATTGGGAGAGGAGACAGCTGGACTATTTTCTAACAATGATCACCTTGCCGAAAAGCTTATAGAGGCAAGTATGCGGTCTGGAGAGAGGATATGGCGTCTTCCTTTATATCCTGAGTATAAACAGCTCTTATGCTCTTCTATAGCTGATATAAAAAATTCTGGTGGTAGAAAGGCGACCTCTATTACAGCCGCTCTGTTTTTAGAGGAATTTGTTGGAAAAACGCCATGGGCGCACCTGGATATTGCTGGCAGTGCATACCTTTCGGAGCTTGGCCCGTATTACCCAACGCATGCGACAGGTTTTGGAGTGCGTCTTTTGGTTGATTTCTTGCAGTCTAACCAAAGTGGGAAATTGTGAATAATTCTTTGATTGTAGCGCGCGTGACCAAAGAGCATAGGGGCGCGCGCCTTTTGTCTTTTTTGTCCCATTATGTTGGAGGGGCCGTTTCTACAAAGGGAATCAAAAGGGCAATTGATGCACGTCTTTGCAGAGTCAATGGAGTTGTGGAATATTTTTCCACGCATCCATTAAAGGAGGGGGATAAGGTAGAGCTACGTTTAGATCCCGTACAGAAGCCAAAGATCTTGGAACCAACCATTCTGTATGATGATGAACATATGCTTATTTGCAACAAGCCAGCTGGTGTTATTAGCGATGCGCGCTCCTTTTCTTTTAAAGCGTGCATACTTGTGCATAGACTTGATAAGGATACCTCTGGAGCTCTTGTTTTTGCCAAATCCTCTAGCGTGTATGAAATCCTGTGTAGGCAATTTCGTCAGAGGGAGGTGCAAAAATCGTATCTTGCCGTTGTAGACGGTAAAGTCTCAGCTCCTAGTGGTAAAATGGAAGATTATTTGGTAAAACGGCGCCATTATCAGGGACAGACTATATGGGGAATTTCTTCTAAGAAAGAGGGGTTGTATGCTTTAACGCATTGGAAACGCGTGAAAGTGTTTCAAAACGCTACAGTGCTTCTTTGTCGTCCTGTGACTGGCCGTATGCATCAGCTCCGTGTTCAGCTCCATGCAATAGGACATCCAATTCTTGGTGATTATCAGTATAGCAGAACATTTTCTTATCCAGGCTCTCTAGAAAGACACCTTTTACATGCAGAGAGTATTAGTATGTCTCACCCCGTAACACAAAAAAATCTACAGATTATAGCGCCTGTGGAGCGTTGCGACATGCAGCCTTTTCTTAATACAATGCAAAAAAAATATTGTTGATTTTTTTACCCTATAAAACATACCATCCGGTGCCATAAAATATTTATGAGCGAGAGTGGTAGTGGGTCTTCCAGTTAGATTTTCTTTTCCGAGTCCTTTGGCTTCGCAGTTAACGCCTTTTGTGGAGCCGTTGCCTCCATTTTCCCAGCCGGCAATTTTAGAAAAGATTGGACCTCAAGTTCAGGGGATTAATGAAATTTTAAGTAAAGCTCTTGTTAAGCCCCCTGTTTTTGATACGGAGCAGGCTTTTGGTTCTTGGCTGGAAACTCAGCTGCCCATCGTCGCAACCGAGGGGGAAGAAGCGGAGCTTGGAAGCTTTTCTCTTTTTATTTTTTCACGCCTTTCTGGCGCATTTTTAGAAGAGAGTTTTTTTTTAAAGTGGATTAAAAACTACCTCTATCCTAAAGGGCAGTTATTTACTTTAGCATTTCGTCAGCTGCAGTTTTTTTTGCCGCAGTTTTCTTTTAGTCGATTTTTTGTCGCCGAGGTTACATTTGTCGTAAATCATCCTTCAGAAGGATCTGTAATTCGTAGTCATTTGCAAGGACTTGTTAAAGAGATGCGCCGGCAGATGCAGTTACCGCAGCTTGCTGCACACATGCCATCTATTCCAAGTCACGAAGATGCAGAGCCTATAAGGGACATTTTACTTCAGGTCATGCAAAGGTGGCCGCACCGTTTGGAAACGGGTATTTTAAAAGAATTCTATAGGTTTTTAATTGTAACAGAAAAGACATTTCGGTTGCATCGCTCCCCTAAGCACTTAGTGCGCCTTATGTGTTCACACTATTTTATGCATAAAGAAGTTATGCAGCTTGCGCGGTTTGCACCTCATATCTCGCATATCCGTGTACGCATTGTACAGACAAAGCTGACATTTGCTTTTGGTAGTAGTTTGTGTTTGGGGCTTATTGTAGCTGCAGCTCTACCAGATCCTCATGATTGTTTAGAAGATACACATCTTGTGTTGGCTGTCCAACAATTTTGTCCCCATGTGCGTGCTGTACATGGGTCTTTTTATTCCAGAGAAGAGGGTACTACACGCCTTCTTTATCTCGAATTAGAAAAAAGAGAGGGGACGCCATTTTCTTTTCAGGAAATTCATCTTTTAAAAATGCAGCTTGAAAATGAGTTGCGCAAGCGTGTAGAGAGAAGAAGCTCTGTTCTATTTAAAGCGCGTAATGAAGAAGAGGTTATGAAAAATATCCTGCGCTTGAAACAAGAGCTTCGGTACGTGTCGGATATTCCTCAAGTAATGATCTTTTTAGAAGAACAGACCTCGACATCGCTTGTATTTACTGTTTTGCTTGCCCGGATTGTTAAGAAGGATACACTGCCCATAGGGGATTATTTTGCTGCTTTGGGCGTACAGTATGTACCCGATTGGACAAGGCGTTTGGGTACGCTGCGTGGAAAATATCCACAAGAGGCCCATGTGTTTCGATTAAAGATTGATAAGGAGAGTAGCTTTTTAATGAAAGATTCTTCTGTGAATTTTTATAGAGCACGAAGACATGTCCTAAAGATTTTAACAAAAGCTCTTGGAGGAGTACGAGACTATAACGGCGGTTTGATTTCTGAGCAGGAGAAAATGCTTTCAGAGCTAAGACGGCAGTTCGCAGATGTTGATGAAGATAATCTTGATTTTCTAGACACCTTCTTTTTTTCTTTAACTCCAGTAGAATCGCAATTCACCCTTTCTCTTTCCTCTCTTGCACGTCTATTTGAAGTGTTTTTAGATACTCTTAAAGAGACTTTGCCTGCGCAATATGGATATGTACTTAAAGTTTGTGATGAGCACCCTCATTTATTTTTATCTATACGTACAGAAATACCTGGTTTCCAGGAGGGCATTTCTATAGATCCGGCAGTGACAGTTTCCACAGTTGTCAATGCACAGGGGGTTTGCTCTTTGAATTTGATTTATAAAGAGCTAGATACTGAAAAAAGGAGAGCTTTTTTATCTTCTGTTCAAGAGGCCTTGCGTGTATGGAATAAGAATCATCAAAATGCACAGGTTTTGCGGTTAAGTTTGCCACTTCTTCCTGTGTCTTTAGACCCTAGGGTAGAAGTTGGCGATGCGTTCGAAGAGATGCTTAGAATGTTATACGATGGACTTATGCGCATTGATAAAAACGGCGCGCCTGTGTGTGCGATTGCATGCGCTGTATATATTTCTGAAGATTTAAAAACATATAAATTTCTTTTGAGAGATGCTCTTTGGTCGAATGGAACCAAAATTACAGCTTATGATTTTGCATATACATGGAAAAAGATACTTTCTCCTAATTTCAAAACGCCTTTTGTTCATTTGTTTTATTGTATTAAAAATGCAGAAGCTGCCAAGGAAGGAACCTGTTGCATAGATCAAATTGGGGTATATGCTAAAGATGCAAGGACACTTGTTGTAGAGTTAGAGCATCCAGCTCCACATTTTTTAGAACTCACAGCGCATTCTCTTTTTGCTCCTGTAAATCATATTGTCGATCAGATGCATCCCAATTGGCCAACGCAAAGAGGTTTATCTTATGTGTGTAGCGGTCCTTTTTGTCTTGCTGATACAGTGTCTAGCGGGTATAAGCTCGTAAAAAATCCGTATTATTGGGACCATACAAACGTTCGTTTGGATGAGATTTTAATCTCAAAGGCGCCGGTTGCTTCTGCTTTTGAAATGTTTCAACATAATAAAGTAGATTGGGTAGGGCGTCCCATGACACCAGCCTGGGGAGCGCATTTCATCAAAAAATATGACAATAGAAAAAGGCAATGTTTTTCTAATTCGACGTATTGGAGCGTATGTAATGTTACCAGGTTTCCTTTTCATCATCCCAAGGTCCGTAAGGCACTTGCTTATGCAATCGATAGAAAAAAAATTATTGACACGCTTGCTTATGAAGGAGTCCCAGCTGGAACCCCAGTTCCACTAATCCACTCTCAGCATCCAGGGTGCACGTTAGAAGATGGTCAGCCAGAGGCTGCTGAAAGACTGTTTTATGAAGCCTTGCAAGAGCTTGGTATTGAAAGAAGGCATTTTCCTATTTTCACCTTTTTACATGTCGATCGAGAACTGCGGACGCAAGTAGCATCCCTTATTCAGCAGCAGTGGAGAGATGTTTTAGGAGTCCAATGTGTAACAGAGGCACATACTTGGCCCTCACTTTTTTCTAAATTACTGTCGGGCGATTATCAGATAGCTGCTCTTAGCTGGTCTGCATTAATTAATGATCCCATTTATACATTGGCCCCCTTTGCACATACGAAAAATCCTATGAATTTTGCTCGTTGGGATGATGTCTTGTTTCGCAAAATTTTATATAGCGCGTTTTCAGAGCGAGATGAAGTAAAACGCTACTATCATTTTGGTAGAGCCGAGCGCATCTTAATTGATGAGCTACCGGTAATACCTCTTTTTCACGATATGGAATCGTATGCAAAAAAAGAACATTTGCATGGGGTATATATGTCGTCGCTTGGGCGTTTAGATTTTAAATACGCCTACATTTCTAAAAATCCATTAAAGGAGGATTGTCATGAGCAGCCAACATCCTGAACAACATGATGCATGGAAAGGAGATCTTTCTCTTACAGAGGTGAAAAGGACTCTGTTAGGAGAAAAAAGTGCAGATTCTTATATCCTCAGCAAGGGAGATGATGCCGGTAGCTACTATATGTCTTTTGTTTCTAAAGACAAAGAAGTTGTACATGCAGATTTTCAATACGATAAGAAAGCGCAGCGTTGGGTACATCAGAATGGAAGCTACTTTGGAGCTGAAAATTTAGATGCACTCTTTGTTAATTTCCGAGATCACTACTAGGATGTGTTGCAAGGGGCTTGGGTAACCTTGCCCCTTTTAATATGTAATTCATCCGTATTAGATATATCGTCCCAAGAAGCAGCCCTTCGCATGCCATAGTTAGCCATAATTTATCTGGAGACCAGTTCCATTTTTCTATACCAAGATAGATAGGTAAAAAGCTTGTGATCCACATAAAGCAAGCGCTCCACATTAGGAACAAAGTATCTTGAAGAGCAAATAATATGCCTAAAATAAGACAACTGGCTCCTTGAAAGACGAAAAATAGCCACGTCCATCGAACTACAGTGTGTAGCATGACATTTTTTTGGATGTTAGCCCCAAAAAAATTAAGAACATGACCTGGAAAACATATTAGAGGGATTGCAAGAATAAAAGCGCATATCAGCAACCCTATGAAAGAAGAGAGTAGAGATTTCCAAAATAGTACATATTTTTTCGCCCCGATCAGGTAAGAGGCAATTGTTGTAACCGCTTGCGACATGCCTTCTGGGATAAAATAAAAAGACAAAATCAAGCTCCCCCCAATAGATATGACAAGTAGATGCTCCTCTGTTTTATTCATCATAACATGAGAGGTTGCAGCCCATGCGGCAAGTAGAATTAGAGAAGTAAAAGATCGTGGGACTCCAATGCGTAGACACTCCCATAGTAGATGGGGGCGTAGCATCCATTGATTAGTTCCATAGGTGGTTCTATTTTTATTTCTAATAAAATAGCAGAATAAAATTGTGCACATTACAAGTTGTGCTGCGATTTTTGCAAGTAGAGAGCCTGTGATGCCAAGAGGTGGAATCCATCCTTCGATACCAAGTATAAGTAGAGCATCTAAAGTGATATTTACCATGTGAGCTGCAACCGTGCTTATAACTACCATTTTCGGACGGCCCCGTCCGATATAAAAAGCAGAAAGACTTGCACTTAAGGGAAATAAAAAATTAAACCCAAGCAGGGTACAAAAGTAGAAAGAACCTACCTCCTCAATAGAACTGCCTTTGAAAAAAATAGGGGATGCTAAAAGGCCAAATGGAACCACAATGATTGTAGATAATAAAGAAAACCAGATCATTTGCCAAATGTATGGGCCAACTTTATTGTATGAGCCAGCACCACACTGGTGACCAACAAAAACCTGTGCCATAAGCGCTACACGCGTACAAGGGACTTGGAACACCCGGATCAGATATAAGGACAAAAGGGAACCATGAAGATACGTAAAAGAAGAATGGGCTAAAAACAAACGGTCGCACAGCTCCATTAGCCCTCCAGACAAAAGCACTAAAATCAAGGGAAGGGCAAGCGTTGCAAATTCTCTAAGACTTCCTGGAGGGTACTTTGTAGGTTGTGTATTCATAAGAGACAGGCAGTGTATGTCATCAATCAATTTTAAGGTAGAAAATTCAAATTCCAATTAGCTGATTTTTTTGCCTTCCTTGACATTTTCTAGATAGAAAACTTAACATGTCTTTCATGGTAAATTCCGTAGCTATTGTAAAGACCTCTTCTTTAGGGGATATTATACAAGCATTTGTAGGATTGCACTATCTTAAGAACAGGTTTCCCTCTATTCACGTTACTTGGATTGCAGAGCGTCCAGCTGAAACATTGTTAAGGTCTCATCCTCTTATAGATCAAGTACATACAATAGATACGCAGGCATGGCGAAAAAATTGTATTACCTATTTTCAAAAAGTTAGGGAATTTAAGAAGAGCATCTGTCCAGTAGATCTTGTTTTTGATTTGCAAGGTAACTGCAAGTCCGCCTTGATTACGGCCTGCATCCCAGCTAAAATTAAAGTAGGATTTGGTTGGCACAGTGTCGCTGAAAAGCCTAATATTTTATGCACAAATCGCCATATTGAAATATCTAAAGCGCTTCATGCCTCTAAAAGATATTTGCATCTTATAGGTCAATATTTTCAAGATAAAGACCCTGAGATTTCCTCCACGGTGGCTCTTCGAATTTCCAATGAGGAACAGTTGTTCTTATCTAAAATTTTATCTTCTGATGCCTTGCAACATAGGCCTAAATGGTTGATTGCTCCAGGATCCATATGGCGTAATAAACAGCTACCAGATGCCATTTGGACGGAGTTTATTGCTTATTATAAAGATCCTGTTTTTATTCTTGTGTTTCGAGGGGAGGAAGAAAAGAAAAGGGCACTTTTTTTAAAACAATTAGCCCCGGAGAGGGTGCTTCTTGTTGGAGAGGTGTCTTTACCCTTTATACAAGCTTTAATGAGAAATATGGACCTTGTAATTTCCGCTGACTCTGCTTTATTGCATTTGTCGGCTACAACGCATATTCCAAGTTTTAGCTTTTTTGGACCCTCGTCTTCTGCTGTCTATAAACCGTTTGGGGAACACAATAGATGTTTTCAGGGATCTTGTCCTTACAACGAGACATTTTTAATGCGTTGTTCAAAGCTCCGCACCTGCCCTACCGGGGCATGTTTGCGTAGTGTATCTTTTAATGAAGTTTTTAATAATTTAAAGAGGTAATAGATGTCTTTAGTCATACATCCAGGTGCGAATGTTGTAGATTTTAGAAGTTGGACAGAGTCTAATCCGCCAGTGGCAACAAAATATAAGTTAGCGCAAATAGGGATGATTGCTGGGTGCGCACTCTCTGGTATCGCTGCTACAGTCATAGGATATATTGGCATTTTACCGCAGGCAGAAGCTATAAATGATCCACATGTACCCATAGGGGTAGCAACAGGCGTTGTAGGCAATGCGATGATCCTTTGTGCTGTTTGGACAACATGGAGCGCGCTATCTGGATTTCATACTCCGTATCCAAGACCTGTTACAGCAGAACCTAGAAGCGCCCCTCTTCTTTTGCCAGATTGTGTGTTGGATAAAAGAGAATTACGTACGGTTCAGGAAGCAGATCGAGCTGCTGCCAGAGGTCACTTACAAAGAGAACAAGACACGCATGGCTATTACTACGGCTCGGTCTAGATGATAGTAGACCTCTTGCATAATACCAAGAGGTCTAATACCAAAATGCATTTTGGTATTATTCGGCTTGGGATTTGGTTTTGATAGCTACCCAAAGGTCACGAATTTTTTGTTCTGGCAGGTTTTTATTGATAAAATGAAATTTCCTAAAGTCCTCTGGGGAGGAAGAGATTAAGGCTTTTGCTTCAGGATCCATATTTAGATAGGGAATTGAGTTGGTTGTTGAAGGAAAAAAACCGAACTTATGAAAATGCATAGCTACAATTTCAGGTTGATACAGGTAGTTTATTAAACGGTAGACAGCATCCTCTTTTGTGGTTAAAGCGGGAACACATAAGTTTTCGATCGTAATAAAGGTACCTTCTTTCGGGATAACAGTTTTAACAAATGGAAATAGGCGCATTGTTCGCCATAGATAAGAACTAGAGGCAATGACAACGGGACAATTTTTCGTTGCTAAAAAGTAATCTGCTCTAAAACTTGCATAGGCTTCAACCCATTTTTTTTGTTCGATAAGTAACCTTTTCACCCCTTCCATTTGTTTTTGGGAAAGCTCTTTTGTAGGGCCGTAGAGATAAAAAGCCGCAAAGGAAACGGCCTCAACGGGGTCATTAACCATGGCAATGCGGTAGATGGGATCTTGAGGTCGAAAAACTAAATCCCAACTTGGATTTAGTGGGTGTGTATTAAAATAGTCTTGGTCAATTCCAAAGCCAAAAAGCTCCCATTCAAAAGGAATCGAATATACGTTTTCAGGATCGAAGGGGTGCCCAAGTAGTAACGGGTTTAGATGCTTCCAAAATTGCAATTGCGTTTTGTCTAACGGCTTTAAAAGCCCTTCTTGTGCCAAAAGAGCGACAGCATAGTCGGATGGGATAATAAGGTCGTAACCAAAGCCTTTATTTGCTTTAAGCTTAACTAAAAGTTCTTCGTTTGAAGAATAGTAGTTTAGATTAACCTTGATTTTTGTCTCTTTTTCAAATCGCGCAATGACCGCAGGGTCTAAAAT
>CAMFJP010000010.1 GCA_945957075.1 uncultured Chlamydiae bacterium | reverse complement strand
TCCTCTACGTCTCGTGGGCTCGGAGATGTGTATAAGAGACAGCGATAAGGCGCTGCGTGCTGCAAAAGGAGCGACGTTCCATATTCCATGGCGCCGGGGTGAGATCGAAGATTTTATCCGTTTTACAGAAGTGCTCCCTTTTTCTGTAGTTATTGCAGATAAGGAGGGGGCTTCTCCTTCCCCTATCTCTTCTCCTTGTATTCTTATTTTAGGGAGTGAGGCTATGGGGGTTTCGCCGCTTTTAAAGGCGCGCTACCCGGCTATTTCGATCCCTATGGTGGAATCCTCAGAGTCTCTTAATGTTGCCGCGGCGGGCGCTATTCTTTTATATATATTGCGATCTTAGTGTAATAACCTTATTATTAATACAATGCATTATTAATATTGTATTATTATTTTAATTTAATATACATTTTTTTGTTTTCTTGTTATAATAATGTTTAAATTTAATAATAATGAGGTTTTATGTGTAGTTATCATATTTGTGGTCGTATTTCTGATTTAGTATGCGCTGTGGCAGAACCTTTTACTCCAGCTCCTGTAGCCAGATCGGCTGGGAGTGTGCGCCGTGTTTTTAACCACTATGGGATTCCTAGAATTATTGACCGTGTACTTGATTCTGCGATTCAAACCTCTGGAATGGTATTAGGGGCAACCTGTCCTCCCATATGTCGCGCGTTAACTCAGGTTGGCCGGAATTTATCGAATTTGGGTGTTAGAGAACAAGATAGAATTAGAGAGGAGAGGTTATCA
Organism: uncultured Chlamydiae bacterium; assembly: GCA_945957075.1. Taxonomy (GTDB): domain Bacteria; phylum Chlamydiota; class Chlamydiia; order Chlamydiales; family Rhabdochlamydiaceae; genus CAMFJP01. The sequence goes on along the minus strand of CAMFJP010000010.1, from coordinate 16,426 downwards.
TCTGTGCCTTCATCTAGTCTTTATGGAGATATAGAGAATGGAGCAATATATGATGATAGATGTCTTGGAAGGGATCTGATTCCGCAGGTTGTTGTCCATCATACCCCAGTTGACACCCCAGAGGTGCGCTGTATATTAGCTCTTCTTAATGGGGTATTTAATCCTCATGGAGTGCGTCCAAATTATGCATTAGACCCTATAACAGGTCGGGTTTCATGTAATTATATGGGGATGGGGTCGATGGATTTAGAGGTTTTAATGCAAGCTACTGACTGGTCTGCGGTTACCCTATCTGCCGCAGATAGCGCAGCTGCACGCCCTGTTATAGATGGAATTTTAGCAAATGGATTTTCTGTTCCTTCCCCTGCAGGCGCTTTTGCACACACAGGGCCTATGGCGCCACGGATTGCTGGAGTTGCACCGCATTTAGATCCCTTGGTAAATAATACGGGTTTTTTGCCTTATAATGTGGCTTGTAATGACCTTAGTGATGCGGAACAAAAGGCGCTTGTTTTATACACAACTCAGGAAGGGTGTCAGCTTATTAATACCTTTTTAAGGGGCGGTCCGAATATGACGGCGCTTATTCAAGCTAATGCAACAGGGCCTGCTGCTACAGGAGCATTTATTAATGACATGTTTGTTTTGTGTGCTCTTGTATCAAGTGGTTTGAATAAAGTTTCGGCAAGAACAGCGGCCCGGGTTAATACGGTGTATCGATGTGTGAATTTATTGCCAGGGCAGATTGCTGCGATATCCCAACCAGGTCATGTACAGGATATGAAAGGCTTTACAAGCTGCTCCTCTATTTTGCCAAGTTCTGTATTTTGGCCATCTTCAAATGCGGTATTTATCATTGAAGGGCCTCCTCCGGCCTTATTCAAGGATATTTCCCCTCTTTCTTGTTTTGCAAAAGAAAATGAAATGCTAGGACAGGCGGGCCTGCGGCTGTGTACTGTGAGTACATCTGTGATTCAAGATCCTGTAAATCCAGCGAACACAAAGACAGCGATTTTTATGAGGGTTATCCCTAGAACCGAGTAATACCAAACGCGGAAAATAAATTCATATTTGAGCGAGTCAAAGCGCCGAAAATCGACGCTTTGATTCGCTCAAATATGAATTTATTTTCCGCATTTGGTATAATACCTCAGCTCTGCGTTTTTAGGTTAGTGGACCTAAAAACGCAGAGCTGAGGTTTAATAATCTTCGCAGAAAATAGTCTATGTTGCGATAATGACCTGCTTTGGATGTTTAACATTTACATAGGTTGCAGGTTTATATGTCTCATATTCAATCACTTTCGGCTCTTGAAATTTTGGACTCTAGGGGCAATCCAACAGTACAGGTGTGCGTAACAACAAATCAAGGGGTGAAAGCGATTGCCTCTGTGCCTTCTGGGGCTTCGACTGGACAGCATGAGGCTGTGGAGCTGCGCGATGGCGAAGAAAGTCGGTATAAAGGTAAGGGGGTCACAAAGGCAATAGAGCACATCATGGGGCCTATTGCAGATCTTTTAGTTAATAAATCCATTTTTCGTCAAAGGGAGCTAGATACTTTGATGCTCCAAGCGGATGGAACGCTTACAAAAGAGGTTCTTGGGGCAAATGCGATGCTTGCAGTCTCTCTTGGTATTGCAAGGTCTGCTGCCAAGACGTTGAATTTGCCTTTATATGCTTATCTGGGTGGGCCGGGCGCGCATATTCTTCCCTGTCCTATGCTTAATATTTTAAACGGCGGGCAGCATGCGGATAATGGTCTTGCTTTTCAAGAATTTATGGTCCGTCCCATAGGTGCTCCTACATTTAGGGAGGCTATTCGTTGGGGTTCTGAAATTTTTCATGTTTTAAAATCGCTTTTAAAGAAAGAAGGCTATGCAACCTCTATTGGGGATGAGGGTGGGTTTGCCCCCAGGCTCGGGTCTCATGAAGCGGCTTTGGATTACATTGTCCGCGCAATAGAGAGCGCTGGATATAGACCAGGGGATGATGTAACGATTGCGTTGGATTGTGCGGCCTCTTCTTTTTACGATGCGACCTCTTTACGCTACGAAGGAAAATCTGTAGATGAGCAGATTGGCTATTTGGCCTCTCTTGTAGCGAAATATCCAATCGACAGTATAGAAGATGGGCTAGATGAGAATGATTGGAAGGGATGGCACGAGTTAACACAGCGTCTTTCTATTCAGCTAGTTGGCGATGATATTTTTGTTACAAATCCCAGATTTCTTCAAAGGGGAATTGCTGAAAAGGTGGCTAATGCCATTTTAATTAAGCCGAATCAAATTGGGACGTTAACGGAGACTTTGGATACGATTGCTCTAGCGAATAGACATGGGTATCGTACAATTATTTCTCACCGTTCTGGAGAGACCGAGGATACGTTTATTGCAGATCTTGCTGTTGCAACAGGTTCTGGACAAATTAAGACTGGGGCCCCTTGTCGCGGGGAGCGTACGTGCAAGTACAATCGGCTTTTGGCAATTGAGGCTGAGCTTTCTCCTTGCGCCGCATATAACAGTTTTAGGTTGTAATACCAAACTCATGTTGTAAGAGGGATGTAGAGGCCATCAAAGGCTAGCTGAAGCTTGCAATTGATGTGGTTTGCAGCAAGAAGATCTTGGTGGCTTTGCATTTTTTGTAGTAGAAGCTTGTCTGTGTGCGCTGGGTCGTGATGGGTTAAAATCCATGAGTTGATATTGGCGTGTTTGGCAAGAATGGAAGCGTTTGTAATGGATGAATGTCCCCATCCCTCCTTTTTTTGGTATTCTTCTTGCGTATACTGCGCTTCGTGAATCCATAGTGTGCACTCTTCAAAAAAGGCAATTTGGCTTAGATGTGGCTCTAATAAAGGATGGTCTTTTGTAATGTCTTGAATGGGGCCGTGATAGCCAAGGAGCGCTTCATTGTCTGTAACGTAGCCAATAATGTGATTGCCTGCATAGATTTTAAAGCAGAGAGTCGGACCTGGGTGGTAGGCATAATGTGTTTTTATGCGTATATCCCCTATTTCTATTACATCGCCATCGCGCAGATCTTGGAATGTGATCTTGGCTTGGATGTCATCTAACCTTACTGGAAAATAGGCATAGGCAAACATGTCTTGAAAGATGTCGTGGGTGTTTTTTTCATATCCTACTGGAGATAGGATGTGGATATGTTGTTTTGTATGGTAGATGGGTTGGAAGAACGGGAAACCTGCAATATGGTCTAAATGAGTATGACTTAGGAGAAGATGGATTTTTTCTGTTTTTTCTGTGATCAGAAGGTCTCCCAAGGGGCGGATTCCTGTGCCTGCATCGATGATGAGGCGATCTTTTCCATATCGTATTTCTAGGCAACAGGTGTTTCCCCCAAAGCGGACGTATTCGGGTCCGGAAACGGCATTTGAGCCGCGGGTTCCCCAAAATTTGATGTAATTGGAAGAGGGAGGTGGGGGTGTGAAAGTAGGTGTGGAAGAGGTGTCTGTTTTAATGAAGGGTTCTGGATGCAAAGTTCCTGAAAAGAATGCTTCGATTTTTTCAAAAAGAAGCGCTGAGGTGTAGGGCTTTGTAAGAAAGTAGGAAGCACCTTCGGAAAGAGCGGCGTGGTGATTTTGAATCATGGCCTCTTCGGAGGTAATAATAACCCCCCAGTGTTCTGTTTCAGGGTGTTTGCGTATTTCTTTAAGGACTTCAATTCCATGCATTTTAGGGAGCATGAGATCGATGATGATAAGGTCTGGTAGGAATGCATGCATTGTGCTGATGCATTCTGGGCCGTTTGTTACGTACGTGATTTCGTATGTTGCAGCTGCAGGGTTTTCAAGTATTTTCTTTACAAAAAGCGCATTTCCGTCGGCAATAAGGACGCGTTTTTTAGACATGTGTTTTCCATGCTTTATATAGGCATAGAGAGGCAACTATTGCAAAAATTCCAGAAACGCCAAAGATGCGCAGGCGCTCTGTTTGCGAGATTGTGCCATCAAGGTCTGGGGTTTCAAGTCCAGAAGCCAGCAGTTCTTCAGGGGGGATGGGTGTGTTTTTGTCTTCTTTTGCTATAAGGCCATAAGTGAGTGCTGCAAAACTAAATACCGCTAGAAGGGAGCCCACAAAAATCAAGCGAGAGGATAGTTGCTTCTCTAGATTCTTAAGGGGATGGATCTTTTTCTTCATGATTTTTCCAAAGAACACGTCTGGGTTTACTTCCCTCTTGAGGAGCGATAATTCCATGCGCTTCGAGTTCATCCATTAAAGAGGCGGCTCTTGCATAGCCGATTTTTAATTTTCTTTGTAAGAAGGTGGTGGAAGCATTTTGCGTGTCGACAACAATTGATTTGGCTTCATTGTAGAGATCATCTTTTGTTTCGGTTGCATCTTCATATAATCCACTTTCCTCTCTTGTCATATTATCAAAAGAAGAAATGAGGTAATGAGGTGGGGCCTGCGCGCAGATATGGGAAACAACGCGATTAATTTCCTCGTCGCTGATATAAGCTCCTTGGGCCCGTATAATGTGCGAAGTCCCAGGTGGCAAAAAGAGTAAATCGCCGTTACCAAGGAGGCTTTCAGCTCCAGGTTCGTCAAGGATGATTTGGGAGTTAACACGGCTTGCTACTTTAAATGCAATGCGTGTTGGAAAGTTTGCTTTAATAAGTCCTGTGATGACCTCTCGTGAGGGGCGCTGGGTTGCAAGAACAAGGTGAATGCCTACAGCTCGGGCCATCTGTGCGATACGTGCAATAGGGGTTTCAAGATCAGAGCTTGATGCCATCATAAGGTCTGCAAATTCATCTATGATGGCAACAATTGCATACATTTTTTCTGGGATCGGGAGGCTAAGAGAGGATTCGAGTTCTTTGTTGACAGTGCGGCTGTTAAATGCAGAGATGTTGCGAACCCCGAGTTGTTTTAAGATTTCATAGCGCATGTGCATCTCTTTGACAAGCCAGTTGAGTGCTGCGTACGCGCCATGGGCCTCTGTGATCACGGGGGCGATAAGGTGTGGGAGTTTGCTGTAAGGGGTGAGCTCCACTTTTTTGGGATCGATCATCACAAGGCGGATTTCATCAGGCCGTGCATTCATCAAAATCGATATAATTAATGTGTTGATGCAGACAGATTTTCCAGATCCTGTAGCTCCTGCTATGATGCAATGGGGCATTTTTGCAAGGTCGCTTGTAACGTAATCTCCATGTATCGTTTTCCCAAGCAAAACAGGGATGTGTAGTTGTTTTGCATGGTTGTGATAGTGGTGGAGGAGTTCTTTAAAACTGACCTCTTGAGGGTAAAGGGAAGGGATCTCTACGCCGACTGCAGCCTTTCCTGGGATGGGTGCAATGATGCGGATCGATGCTGCTTCTAAATTCAGAGCGATGTCATTTTCTAGTGTTTTGATTTTTTGTACTTTGACGCCGACGGCAGGATGTACTTCAAAAGAGGTGATGGTTGGGCCACAGTGAATTTCGCCAACTTTTGCTTCAATGCCAAAGCTGCTGAGGGTTTCTTCAAGCATGTCAGCTTGTCTGCGTAGTTCTTTTTTTAAAGTGGGGTGATCGGTTTTTTTTGGCGCGTTGAGTAGAGAGGGATCGGGTAGTTTATACACGTTTGTCGATCCAGAAAGAATTCTTTTTTCTTTGGTAGGTGTCTTTGTAGGTTCTGTTTTTTCAGGAAGGGGTTTTGTAGGTTTGGTAGATCGTGGTTCTCCGGAGTACACAGGTTTTGGTGTTGTTGTGGGGGTAAAAGAGATTTTTTCTTCTGTTACAGCAGGAATTTTTACGAGTCGTGTTTCTTTGATTTTGCGTAGAAAAGAGAGGATTTGGATTTCTGTAAACAGAAGAAAGGCGACTGAAGCCGTCATAGAAAAAATGAGTAGTACGCCAATATCGCTGAAAATTTTTTGTAAATTGCCGTAGGGAAGATCCTTGTATAGATAATAGGCGGGAACGCCTCCTAAAGGATAGCGGAGGCCCTGCGTGTATATGTTGTTGGCACACAGAGAGGCTAATTTTGGGCTATGTTCTGCTGCTTGAGAAAGTAGTATGGATAAGGAAATAGTGAACAGTGCAAAGCAGAATGTTTTCCCCCATAGGTTTTCTAGAGTGTGTTTAACTAGAAGTTGCCATCCAAGGTACCCGATATAGCAGGTAACTAGATAGCCTGCGGCACCAAAAGCATAGGCAGAGATCCATCCGAGCACATATCCTGCTTGTCCTAGCCAATTTATATCTGGCTGTGTGTGTGTGAAAGAAAGCTGGCTGAGTAAAACAATGATAGCACATCCGATTAAAGAGAGCCCTTTGGCTTCAGAGTGAGGTCTTTTTTTTGCTCCATCTGTCAGCTTGGCCATGGTGTCCAATGGTTGTATTTCTATGGGGGTTACTTTTTATGGATATATAGCACATTGCAAGAAAGGCAACAAGATGGGCGATCGACGGGGCTCGAACCCGCGACCTTCGGATCCACAATCCGACGCTCTAACCAACTGAGCTACGATCGCCAAAACTATACTCGCAGCGATCTTAGCAGATCCACAAAAGTTCTGCAACATCGTTTTTTTTGAATTTATAGTAGAGCTCTTGCACAGCTCGCTTTGCCAAGCACAGCGAGCTGTGCAAGAGCTCTAGTAGTAACACGGGAAGTTTAAGATTCACAAAAAAGATCTTTTGATCGATACTCCTATATGCATGAACATTATTTACCTTATTCTAGCGATTTTTGGTCTTGGTTTTCTCGTGTTTATCCACGAGCTTGGTCACTATTTTATGGCCATTTACCGGGGAATGAAGGTAGAGGTCTTTTCTATTGGCTTTGGCAAACCGATCCATACATGGCATAAAGATGGTGTAGAGTGGCGGCTCTGCATGCTCCCTTTTGGGGGTTATGTGCGCATAGCGGGTATGGAGAAAAAAGGCAATGTCGATCCAAGATTAGTTCCGCAAGGCTTTTATTCTAAAGGACCTATGGCCAGAGTTCAGGTTGCTCTAGCAGGTCCTATTGTCAATATTATCTTTTCTCTGCTTGCCTTTTCGTGCATTTGGTTTTTAGGGGGAAGGCTTAAGCCCTTTTCGACATTTACGCAAATGGTGGGATGGGTAGATGAAACATCGTCTCTTCAAGAAAACAACCTGCGTCCTGGTGACGTTATAGCACAGTATGGAGATCAAGAGTTTCATGGGTACACAGATCTTCTGTATGCTAACATTTTAAAAACGGGAAAAGCTCCTCTTTCCGGTTATCATGTGAACTATTTGGATGGAACAAAAATTCCATATAAATTTGTTTTTGACCCTCAAAAAGAACTCCGAGATCTAGGCCCTGCAAGTTATCTGATTTACGATTATGCGATTGAAGATTCCCCTGTCATCGGATTGGAAAAGCAAGATAGAATCGTTTGGGTTAATGGAGAGCTTGTCTTTTCTCAGCCGCATCTTAGCCGTATTCTTAATGATTCAACGGTATTGCTGTCCGTGATGCGAGATGGTCGTTATCAGAATGTTACAGTTCCAAGGGTGTATGTACGTGACATGCGTCTTGCTAGTGAGGACGTTGGAGAATTAGATGATTGGAGACATATTGCACGGTTAGAAACACGAGTTCATGATCTCTATTTTATTCCTTATCATATTTCATCTCAGGGAGTTGTAGAAGGTGTCTTGTCTTATCTTGATGAAAAGGCTGAATTAGCGACGCCGATAGGGCTACTTGAGACAGGCGATAAAATTGTTGCGATCGATGGGGTTGCGGTTTCCAGTGCGCCCGAGATCATAAGCAATGTCCAAACAAAGCGTGCATTAATCATTGTGCAAAGGGGTCTTCAGGCTTTTTCTCCGCCTCTTTGGGAAAATGAGGATCGTATGTTTTATGAAGGGGTTTCTATGGAAGCTCTACAAACTCTTGTTCATTCCATTGGTCAAGTGGGATCTAAGTCTGATGCGGGTACGCTTCGTCTCCTTCCTCCTATTGCTTTAAAAAAGCGTGCCGATTTTATTGTTTCTCAGACAGAGTCTGTGCAAAACCGTGTGCAATCGGAAAGGGAACAAATAGAATCTATAAAAGATCCCAAGCAGCGAGCTGCGGCACTTTCTCTTTTTGAAAAACAGCGCCAAAAATTTATGCTTGGAATTCAGTTGCAAGATCGGCTTGTGGTCTACAATCCAGGGCCGTTTGCTTTATTTGCAGGCGTATGTAAGGATACAGCACGCACTCTTACCGCTTTGATTACAGGTAATCTTAATCCAAAGTGGATGTCGGGTCCTATTGGGATTGTCCAAGTTATTCATTACAGCTGGGCTGTTGGAATTAAGGAGGCGCTTTTTTGGATGGGGGTGATTAGTCTAAATCTAGGACTTCTTAATCTGCTCCCCTTGCCCGTATTGGATGGCGGACATATTGTTTTTGCTCTTGTTGAGCGTGTGCGCGGAAAGGCTCTTTCTACAAAGGTAATGGATAGGCTGATTTTCCCCTTTGTCTTGCTTCTAATTGGTTTCTTTATATTTGTGACCTATCACGATCTTCTGCGCCTTCTTAGCCGCTGGTTTTAATTCGTTTAGGTATTTATTGTGCAGTTTCTAAAAATCTTGAAACTGATGTCTAGTCTTATTTAATTCATGTTGTAAAGCAAAGTCTCTAGCTGCTTAGCGTGAGTTGCTATGGAGCTCTTTTATCGAATAGAATTTTTCCGCGTTTGGTATTAGATGGTAGTTGCGTCGTGGCGGGCTGTTTTATCGATGTCCATGATTTCTTCGATTGTCTGTGGCTCTGTCTTTTTGTGTTTTTCTAAGAGGATTGTAAGTTTTTTTTGGATGTCTATCCATGAAATGTGGTTTTTGACAAAACGCTGAACGAGGATTTCATTGGCTGCGTTAAGATAGCAGGGCAAGCTGCCTTTTTCTTGAAGGGCTGTATAGGCAAGGTGTAAACAGGGGAATTTTTTAGTGTCCGGTGGCAAGAAGTGTAGGGTGGGGTATTGCGTCCAATCAAATGGAGGCAGGAGTCCAGGTTTCCTTTCGGGATAGGTGAGGGCATATTGTATGGGGAGTAACATCGTTGGAGAAGAGAGCTGCGCGAGGATGGAACCATCGATGTATTCTACCATGCTATGTAGGACTTGTTCTGGGTGGATTACGACCTCAATAGCATGGTCTGGAATGCCAAATAGCCAATGAGCCTCGATAACTTCTAGGCCTTTATTCATTAAAGTTGAGGAGTCGATTGTGTTTTTGATGCCCATGGCGTAATTGGGATGGGACAGGGCATCGGTTAAAGAGATGTGATTTAGTGTTTCTTGAGGTGTGTGTAAAAAGGGGCCTCCAGACGCGGTTAAAATGAGTTTTTTGGGATGGGTGTGGCCTTGTAAGCATTGAAAGATAGCACTGTGTTCGCTATCTACAGGGATAAGTATGCTGTTTGTATGGCGAGCGCATGTAGTAAAAAGTTCTCCTGCAGAGACGAGGGTTTCTTTATTGGCGAGAGCGATTTTTTTGCCAAGGCGTACAGCTTCAAAGGTGGGTTCAATGCCTTGTGTCCCAGAGATTGCAGCGACGAGTGTATCCCCAGATGCGGCAACTGTTTTCAGCCCCTCCATTCCCTCTAAAACAGGAAAATGAGGGAGGCGCTTTCTGAGCGCGCGTGCCTGTATGGGATCGAATACGCAGACAAAGTCTGGGTGGTGTCTTTGAATTTGTTTTTCTAAAAGGTCGATATTTGTACAGACAGCTAGTGCTGTGATGGGAAGTCCAAGATGCTCTGCGACTTTTAGCGTGTTTGTGCCGATGGATCCTGTGCTTCCCAGGATGGAAATGCTCATGCAGGCACCCTTGTTTTTGTGTGTGGGATTTTTTGTAATTTTTTATGCTTTATCGTTTTGTATAGATTGGATAAAGGGAGTGCGATGAGGTAGTTGCAGGTAATTAATGTGGAAATGAGGGCGGACGTAGAGAGTGGAATGTTGTATAGGGATAAAATGTGTCTTGCAAGTGCCACGCCGCATAAGGAGCATCCGACGCTGCTTAAGCAAGAGAGAATAAGAAGGGTGCGTAGTTTGTGTGTGAAAAGGCGCGCTGTTAAAGTGGGGCCGACGAAAAAAGCAAGCACGAGCAAAGCCCCTACTGCCCTAAAGGCTGCTGTTGTTGTAATGGCTGTTTGGATGATGAGTAAAAGTTCAAAAATGGCAATGTTGACTCCAAGGGATTTTGCAAATTGGGTGTCAAAGGCGAGTAGGCGCATTGTAGGGAAAAAAACGAGGGTAATCGCTAGATTGCTAAAGAGGGCAAGAAGGCTGATGTTGCAGTCTGAAAGGCTTAGAGCATCAATATTGCCCATTACAATTTCTGTGCCGATATGCATATTTCTTCCGTACATGGAAACACCCACAATGCCAAGGGCGAAGAGTGTTGTGAATACAAGGCCAATACTTGCATCTTCTTGTACTTGTGCGTAGCGGGTTAAAAGTTGGATCAGGCTGATTGTGATAAGGGCTGTGATTAGAGAGGCGATCATATAGCCTGTCAATGTGTGTGTAGTATGATTGCATATCAAATGCGATACAAGGATGCCGCACAAAACTGTGTGGGAGAGTGCATTGGCTTGCATTGTCATTTTTCTTAAAACAAGAAAACAGCCAACAAGGGAGGAGGAGATGGCAATGCACAATAAAATAAGGATTTGCAGTTCGTCTGTTGCAAGGTCTTGAATGGATAGATTACCGGTTAGGAATAAGAAGATACGCTTTAATAGTACTGTAAAAAAGGATCCTATATGCTTTCCCCAGTATGGATTCATAATGACCTTTTTGTCGGAATAGGTTGCTTATGGGGATCTGCATCTGGATGATCTAAAAGAGTTGTTAGTTCTGTTTCTATATGAGGTGTTAGGATGTGCTCCATATGTTCGGCATGGGGGTGTACACTATCTGGTTTTTGCCCTAGGTGGACAAGATAGCTTTCCCATAGTCTGTGCAGACGGACGATACGCTCTGCGCGGTGCATTCCCTCTTCTGTTAGATGATAAGAGCCGTTTTTGTTTTTAAAGATAAAGCCCTCTTTTTTTAGGCGCCATAAAAGCAAGCGGGAGGGTGTTGCTGTGGTGTTTGGTTCTTCGCGCTGTTTCCACATAAGCTTTAATAAATTTTCGATTTTGCAACGATCTTTGAACAGGGCAATGCGTATAGCCTGTAAAAGAAGTCCTTTTTTTGGTGAAAATAGTAGAGCTATAAGCGCAAGTGTAGAGGCAACTAGCAAAATCATGGGGCCTGTTGGCAATATTTTTTGAGACATATTCCAAGAAAGTAGGGTTCCAAGGTATCCGCTTAAAGCGCCAAAGGTCGCGGAAAGAAAAAATAATGTGGATAACCGATGTGTCCATTGGCGTGCTGCAAGTGGTGGGGCAATTAGCATGCCCGACATTAGGATAATGCCTGTGCAACGAATGCCCATCGCAATATTGCAAATGAGTAAAAAGGAGATGATTGTGTGTACAAAAGCTGTATTTTTTCCAATGCTTGTAACAAATCCAGGATCAAAACAGGTCCATTGTATGGGACGGTAGAAAAGGGTGATGAGACCAAGGGTAATAGAGGCGAATAAAGCATAGATGAGGATATGAAAATCTGTCATGGTCGCCACTTGTCCATACAAAAAAGAATGCATAGTTTTGTATGTTGTTGGTTGCAAAATTTGTACGCGACTGACGATTAAAAGGCCTATGCCAAAAAAACTAACTAAGATAAAGCATAAGGAGGCGTCTTTATTTACAAAAAGCCGCTTTTCAAGGGCATAGGTGCATTTTAATCCAAGCCAAGCGCTACAAGCACCTCCAATAAGAAGTAGGGGTTCGATGTGTTCTTTGAAGAATGTTGTTGCAATCAGGGCTCCTATTAGCGCGCCTGGGTAAGAGGCATGTGCTAGTGTTTCTCCGATTAGGGTGTGTCTACGTACAAAAACAACGGTTCCTATGAGCGCGGATGTAAGACACATTAGCATGCTAGCGATTAAAGGGCCGCGCAATAGAGGGTCTGTAAAGTGGGAGAGCATCACAGTGGTTGCCTTGGCGATAATTTTGATGCTTCTTCAAGAAGAACGGGGCTTTTTCCATATGTTTTCATGACATTTTCCATGGAAAATGTTTCTTGTATGGGGCCGGCTGCGATAAGGCATGTATTTATGAGAACAATCCAGTCGAAATAGCTTTGGACGGTGTTAAGGTCATGGTGGACAATAAATAGGGTTTTCCCTTTTGACTGTAGGGTGTGAAAAATGCGTACAAGGGCCTGCTCTGTTGCCATGTCTACCCCGGCAAAGGGTTCGTCCATCAAGTAGACAAGAGCATCTTGAACAAGTGCTCTTGCGATAAAAATACGTTGCTGTTGCCCTCCGGATAGTTCGCTAATTTGTCTTGATGCAAAGGGAAGCATGTCAACTGCTTCTAGAGCCCGAAGTGCTGCTTGCTTATCTGCGCTTTTTGGTCTTTTCCAAAGACCAAATTTTCTATATCTGCCCATGAGTACAAGATCTAATACGGAGATTGGAAAATTCCAATCTACGCTCGATCTTTGCGGGACATAAGCAATATCGCCAAGAGCTTGAGATAACGGTCTTCCTAAGTACTCAATGTGTCCGCAGGAAGGGGTATGCATGCCGATTAAAGACTTTAATAGCGTGCTTTTCCCAGCTCCATTCGGACCTACAACGGCTGTGAGGGAGCCTTTGGGAACGGAAAAAGAGATGTCCCATAGGGCTGGAATTTTATTGTAATGGACAAAGAGTTGATCTACCTTAAGGGCTGGCATGAGTGCTTTCCTCCCAGCATTCGCAAAGTAGTCCAGCGTTATATTCCATCATAGAAAGGTAATCATAGGGGCCTAAGGAGTCGCTAAACAGGGGGCGTTTAGATAAAGAAAGGGATAGGTTTTTATGATGTGCTACAGAAATGATCTTTTTAAGAGCGTCTTGATTTACATTTGATTCCGGAAAAATAATATGAATTTCATGTGCGCATATATAATTTAATACTTCTTGGATATGGCCAAGTCCGATCGCTCCTTCTGGCGACAAACCTTCGGGGGCCGAGCACCTGTGTTCCCAAGTGGTTTCTTCAGGAGTTTTTAGGTACGCTCTTGCAAAATAGCGAAAGGCATCGTGGCTAGAAACTAAAAATCTTTTTTGTTCTGGAATGTGCTGTAGAGAATTGTATATTTTTTCATGTGTCGCTTGTATTTCTTGTTTTACGATTTCTGCGCGTTGATAAAAAAGATCGGCGTGCCCAGGGTCGCAGAGGGCCAGCTCATTTGCGATAGGATCGACGATTTTTTTCCATAAAGACATGTCCATCCATAGGTGGGGGTCTATATAACCGTCTACGTAAATTAAGTTTTCTTTATTGATATAGGGGCCAAGAGCGATTCCATGTGGATGCGCATAAAGTGCTGTATGTAGGCTTGCTCCATGTTCAAGGCCAAGTCCGTTAAAAAATAATACATCTGCGCGTTTAATTTTTTCGTCATCCCCTTTTATAAGTTCATAGCTATGCGGATCAAGATCTCCATTAATGAGTGTGAGGTGGTCGATTTCGTCTTGTCCTATTTTTGAGACTAATGCGCCGATCATCGCGGTTGTTGAAAGTATTTTTGGCTTACTGGAATTTTCCATCCATTTGTTTGTAGGATAATTTGTAGAACAGCTAGATAATGTAAAAAATAAGATGATAAAAAAGCGAAACATCCTACAGACCTCTTTGCATGATTGCAAGTGAGTTTAACCCAAAATTATATTGCAAACAAGAGGTGTTAGCATGAAATCAAAATATATTTTGTTGCATAAAACATTCTGTGTTTATATTATTCAACAAAACGTGAGACGTTTATGATGGTCGCTGAGAGTTTTGATTGATTCTTATTGGCGGTTTTACTATTTTTCGTTAAAAATGAAAAACAAAACAAGTGGAAAACATGGGTAATTTTAAAGAAATAGAAGAAGTTATTGCAAAAGCAATACAAAAAGTAGGCGGCAGACAAGAGAATGATCTTTGTAAATATCTTCCAATGAATTCTGGTGGATATATGCATCATTTTACATTGCGTAAAATGAAACATAAGCAGCCAGAGGCGTTAGAATCTATGATTAAAAAGTTTATTATAGAATCAGAGCGCCCAGGATCTGTTCCTCCTAAACGCCGCGCAGCCAGAGGCTCTAGAAAGCGTAGGGATCAACACACGTTCTCTCAAGGCCAATTAGAGCAAATGCTACGTATTGCAAGAATGACAGGAAATAAGGAAATGTTGTCGCTTTTAAGCCCAAAAAAATCTTTGGCTACATGCAAAAGGGAGTTGATTTCATCCATTAGACAGGGAAGAGTGGAGAAAGAACTTTGGGACGGCTATGTTGAGGCTCATGCTGCGCATGCTGGTGCTTTTTTTGGCGAGCAAGGAGCAGCTGCCGAAGAGGTTCTAGCTTCTGCAACTAGAGATTAGTATTGTTTTTTAAATTAAAGACATGTGTAATTCTGTTTTATAACAATCTTCCTTGTATAAGATTTGTGTAGTTTAGCTTTTTTCACATGTCTTTAATTTTCTAATGGGAGCTCCTTGTGAATAAATAGGAGCTTCTGCATAATGAAACTCTCTGTATAAAATGTATTTATTTTTTTTAAGGATTTAGGACATGTCACAAGCAACTACACCAGAGTTTGGTAGATGGCGCTCTTTTTTTTGGCCGGTGCATACATTTGAGCTGAAAAAATTGTTGCCAATGTTTTTTCTCTTTTTTTTCATTAACTTTAATTACACCATTTTACGAGATACAAAAGACGCTTTGATCGTTACAGCTCCTGGATCTGGAGCGGAAGCTATCCCCTTCTTGAAGGTATGGGGTGTTTTGCCTATGGCGATCTTGTTTATGGTTGTCTACTCAAAACTTAGCAATGTTTTAAGTAAAACAAAGTTGTTCTATACGATGATTACATCGTTTCTAGCTTTTTTTACTCTCTTTGCTCTTGTTCTCTATCCATGTAGAGATGTAATTCACCCAACCGCAGCAGCAGATGCGCTTCAAGCGTTTTTGCCTTCTGGTTTTAGTGGATTGATTGCTCTGTTTAGAAATTGGACATATGCTATTTTTTATGTGATGTCAGAACTGTGGGGTAGCGTTGCTATTTCTCTACTTTTTTGGGGATTTGCTAACGATATTACCAAAGTTTCTGAATCTAAGCGGTTTTATACTATGTTTGGCCTAGGCGCTAATGCCGCTATGCTTGTTTCAGGCCCTGCGATTATTTACTTCTCTAATATTCGGGGCAAGCTGGCAGCTGGTGTTGATGCATGGGGTGTCTCTTTGAATTACATGTTGGGGATGGTCGTGCTGTCTGGTCTTGTTATCATGGGTATCTATTACTGGATCAATAAAAATGTTTTAACAGATCCTAGATTCTATGATGCAACTGAGGTAAAAAAGGCAAAAAAAGAGAAGCCAAAAATGTCTCTTTCCGAAAGCTTTTCTTACCTTGCCAAATCTAAGTATGTACTTTGCCTTGCCGTATTGGTTATTGGCTATGGTATTGCTATTCAGCTTGTGGAAGTGACCTGGAAAAGCCAGTTAAAACTTCAGTATCCGATATCAAATGATTACAGCGCATTTATGGGTAAATTTTCAACCATCACAGGTGCTGCAACCATTTTGATGATGCTGTTTGTTGGAGGTAATGTCATTCGCCGTTTTGGATGGGGAATTGCCGCACAAATTACGCCTGTTGTTCTTTTAGTTACAGGGGTTGGCTTTTTCTCATTTGTTATTTTTAGAGATTCTTTGACAGGATTTGTGGCGATGTTTGGAACAACGCCTCTCATGTTGGCTGTTATTTTCGGTACAGCACAAAATATTATGAGTAAGTCTTCCAAATATTCTCTATTTGATCCAACAAAAGAGATGGCTTATATTCCTTTAGACCAAGAAACCAAGGTTAAAGGAAAAGCAGCGATTGACGTTGTGGGAGCGCGCCTTGGAAAATCAGGTGGTGCTTTTATCAACCAGACGTTGATTGTAGCGCTTGGAAGTATTGCAGCAATTGTGCCTTATGTTGCGGCGATTTTATTTTTCATCATCTTCGCATGGATTTTTGCAACAAACTCTTTAAGCAAGAAGTTTGCGCAATTAAATACAGAGAAGAAGCCTGCGCAAGAGCCTGCTCTTGCGACAGCTGGAGCTGCAACAACCGAGGCTAGCGTTTCTTAAAAAGAACCGTAGTTAGTTGTTTTCTATAACAGCCCGTCCTCGCCTTAGTGGTGAAGACGGGTTGTTTTTTTTTGCGCGCTCAATAAAATAGACCTTTTGCGTAATTACGCAAGAGGTCTATTTTTACTAGACGTCCTGGATCTGTTTGCCCCCCTGGGGACGCGCAGGGGACTTTGCCAAATCGATCCTCCTGCGGAGGCCCGTATATAATACTGTGCCTCCTTGT
>CAMFJP010000009.1 GCA_945957075.1 uncultured Chlamydiae bacterium | reverse complement strand
CTCAGCACGCGCCTCAGCGCTATGCGCCCCAACCTCAGCCCCAACCTCAACCTCAACACGCGCCTCAGCGCCAAACCACCCCAAGAAGAGCCCCAGAACCCGCCACACCACCGGGCCAAAAAACCTCTGCATACGGCGCATTTAGAACAAGACACACCCGAATAATACCAACCCATACAGAACAAACAACAGCACAAGAACAACGCCAAGCAAAAGAAACTGACCGTCGTACATTAGAAGAAAAAATAAAACGCGCAGAAGCAGAAAATCTAAGACGGCAAAATGAGATTCTTGCTCAACTAAACGCTACCTCTTACCAGCCGGTACGACCTATGTCATTAGAAGAGACGCAGATCTATCTACAGGATCGTGTATGCGCTCTAGCAGAAGAAAACAAAAGACTACAGGCAGAGATCGCAAGCCGGCTCCGCCTCGGACCAGAGCAACCCCCTACGCCAGAATGCGCCGTTCCACCTCAAAACCCACTAATGACAACCTCAGCAGCCCACGCCTTGCCGACCACTTTTGATTACCAATCAGAACTAACACACCTCTTACCTCAAGGAATATATTCAGCCCCAGCAACTCGCCCTCAAGACCAACATATTATACCACTCATCGCTCCAGACTCTTCAGTTCCAACAGAAAACAATGGTTCCAGATTGTTAGCAACGCCTAAAGAAATTTTTTGTCCAGCACAAATTCCTCCTTCGGAATCAGCAGAGCACCTAAATACAGCGACGTTAGAAACGAGATACGAAGAAAATATTTCTATATCAGTAACCTCCCCACATACAACGCCATCAGAGACACCTGTCGGCGACCTAAGTAATCCTGAATACTCTGAGCAGCTTAGAGCATGGCTTGAACAGCCCCCAGGAACCACTGCTCCTACATTACCCCAACCTGCTCCCGTACCTCCTGTGGGTCCTACTCTCCTAGCGGAACAATTTGGTTTCATGGGGGACAATGGCCCACCTATGCGACGATCGGAGTTGCCCGAGGCTGTAGCAGCAAGGAAAAATAGGAACGGGCCTCCCCTAACAGGTCCTACTGCGAATCCTGCATTACCTCAAGCTGATACCGCTGCTGGCGGCCCAACCACAACCTCCCTCGCAGGCCCGTTTACTATATTCAGAACAGACCTCTTACCTGCAACGCCACCAGAGACAACTGCAAAAACTCCTCCTGCATCATTAACCCGATTCCAAAGAAAACAAGGGCTCGCAATTTTCGGACACAACCAAATAGAATTCCATAACAACGCTGCAGCTAATGACGCAGAGTATTTAAGAAACAGACTCTCAACAGAAACTGCAGGGTCCACAAAACACACCGAGATTCTACCTAGACCCGCACCAACAAGAAACACTAGATCATATGATGATATGCTAACTAGCTACGAAATCTCACAAACAGATCTCGAGAAAGATCCCGCCTTAGCAAAGCTCCTCGCATGGAGTCAAGAAGAATTAGAAGGAACAGCGCAACCAATGGCGGCTCCTGTTGCTGAAGACAAAACCACAACCTCCCTCACTTCAGAACACCCTGTTTCCGCCTCCCCTCTAGGTATGCTCGGAGCTGCCAACTTCTCACCATCGGTACCATCGGCCCTAACTAATATTCCTGAAATGCCGATTCCCCCTCCTGCATTGTCCCAAGCGACTCCTCCTCCCTCATTACTCCAACCTGCTCCCGTAACCTCAGCGACTCATGCCCCATTACAACCAGAAGCCCCATCTTCCCAAACAACGCCCCCGCCTTCCAATACAGAATGGCCAGCGAGATTCCAAGGAAACAGATTCATACCCATAGCTTACGATCCAAACACTCAGGGATTTTTCCTCACAACACAAAAACAACCACCCCTACCCCCAGCAGCAAACGCGGCTAAAGAGATCCAATCGACGGAGGCGGATCCTACTCCCCTAACAGGTCCTACTGCGAATCCTGCATTACCCCACCAACCTGATCCTGAGGCTCTTGCTGCGGACGAGGTTTTCAATCACCAGAAATCCCGAGGCCTATCTTATAATCCAAATACATCTGTACAAGAAAAGCATCCTATTTCAACGCCCACAACAACAGTAACCACGGACCCCGTACTCCCATTTTCTATCAAAGAAACGATACTAGATACTGCAGGTTTCAAAACATACAGAACTCTAGAACAAGAGAGAATTGCTACTATTCGTAGAGATTTCAAACAAACTCCTCCTCCCGTAACCCCACAGGCTCCTACTGTTCACAGCAAGACAGCCTCTCTCCATTCAGAACACATAGGTTCGGTCTTATTTCTACCGTTGCCCAGAGATGCCGCCGCACGCACAGAGATTCTTCCTACTGTTGCATTATTGACAGACAGCAATGATGAAGGGGCCACGGCAGAAGAAACCACAGTCTTCAACAATGTTGACTTAACAGCACTCTCTGTACAGAATGCAGCAGCAACAGTACTTAGTCCACAACATCGAGAAGACATAACTAGAAGTGATATAGCTCTACATACCGAATCGGCACCTCGAACAAAAAAAACGGAAATCGAGGGAGATAAGTATTTAACAGGGGCTATAGACTATTTAGAGGGCAGAACTCTACCGCCACCTCACCACCCACTACACGGAGGTGTTGCACCATGTCCTTATGCAATACGGGCTGAGCAACCTACCATCCCTCCAGACCAATTACAAAAAATAGAAGCAATATTACAAGCTAAGGCTCTCACAAGAAACAATCCTCTAATGAGCATTGCTTATACAAAAGCACAAATAGCGTATGAGCTTGCAATGTCAAAAAACCCTCAACAAGTTGCAGCATACTATGCCCAACAGTATGCTAGACTCGACTTTGACATGCATCAATTTTTGCGTGGCACAGTCCTTCCCCCATATCAAGCAATAAACCCAGGGCTAATTATTGAAAAAGCAATTGATCAAAACCCTCGAACATCAAACTTTATAAATGACCTCCTTGCCTGTTTAAAGAAAGATATTAGTGTGCCACATCAAATGAAATTCGATCGACATGAACAAATTCGCAATTTCGAGCTATTATTTTTTATTCTTCCTTTGATTTGCTCTGAAGAAGAAAGGCAAATTTTAATTGACACAATCTCTCAACTTGATTTAGCAAACCCTTTTGTTTATTTAACATACAACAAAGAAATACTTAATACGATTGAAAATTTAATATATTCATTAGAACAGATGCGTTTAAGCCTTCAACTAACAGATATTATCCAGCAGCGACAGCTCGGGAAAGGAGAAGGTCTTCGCGCCCCAAATCTACAATTTTTAACATGGCTCCCAGATCATAAACAGATCGGATATCAGACAGAGAATAATTATAATAAAGAGGAAAGAACTGATGATATTGATAGAGCGATTCGCGAACGTTTTAATTACATATTAAAAATCTTACGCGAAGGTTTAATTTCCCCTATTCTACAAGAAAAGACAACACATAATACCCCATCTATTTGCGAGTATACCGAAGGGGCACACCGCAGCGCATGGGAATTAAAAGAAACCGAGGAGAGGCGATTTATAATCGATCAAGTCAAAGATATGGTTATCAATTCAGAAGCGATTCGGAGACAGAGTATAGAGAAAGAGACTGCAGACGAGCGTACTCTACTAGAAGAAGAATTTCGCTTCGAAACATCTATCCTACACAGTCACGAGGAAAATGCACGTTGTCTACAGGCCGCAGAAGAAGAGACTCGTATGACCCTGTCTGTTAAGGAACTGATGGCCAGAGAGGAGGCATACCGCGCGTATCTAGCTTCAACGGCTTATGCAGAACTGACTCCCCCTGAAGAAATACGCGTAGTTGTAGCTAAGCAACGAGCAAATCAAGCAAAGGAAGCCGCAATAGCTAATCTGCCTGCGTGCATTGCGCATGTGCAACAAAGAGATATGAAAGAAGCGCAAAAATTCTCAGTAGAACCTCCTGGGGTTCTACAATGCAGACAACAGTTAGCTAAAGATCTTTCATTGGCTAAATACAACAGATTATTTAATCCCGACTTGTATTTATGGGACGCTACCAAAAAACAGGAACAACATGGAGTCAAACCCAACCGGAATATTAATGCATTCTTAGTGAAGGCGCTTTCATATAGTTTTCACCAAGTAATTGAAAATACAGATTGTGATTTAACTACTGTGACTGAACATCAAAAAAAACTGTCAGATACATACGAATATTTAACAAGGCTATTACAGGAAATTCCATTAACGACTGATCTCGACAAAAAAAGAGCCCTCCAACAACAAGCAACCCTAATTTGCGAACAAAATCTAAAAGATCAGACCTGTGCATTTGTATGCGCGCTTGCACAAGCTGTAGACGCAGAAAAATCGAAGCTCATCATTGAGAAAAAAGATGAAGCATGTACCGCAGCAGGACAGTATTGGAATGATGTTGCCCACAAAGAACTAACTACTATGCTTACCTCATTACAAGAAAAGGTATTCGATCCTGCCTGGCGGGAAAAAGAGCAAGCAAGATATAATTACACAGAAAGACGAATAGAAAAATCACAAAAAGACGCTTCAGGAAGAAGGCAACATCTTCGGGACTTAGAAGCCTTGAAAACAATTTTAACCGGAGTTGACGATCCTAGGCAAGCTTACCCAGACGATGCAACTATTGTCTTTACATACCTTCCAATAATTCGGCCTTTACTAAATCGCATGTACGATGGCGAAATTCCCACATGTGATTTGAAAGATCCTAAGCCCTTACAAACGCTATGCGCTGACTTAAACCAAGCCATTCAGCATGGGCTGCTTGGAGGAATGGAGCTACCCCCTGAGGTGAAGCTCTATTTGGACAGCTGCGAAGAGGGAGAGGACATCGAGGGCTTAGTCGAATTCTTGAAAGCCGTGATCGATGGAGCTAGACCGCTACCGGATGCGTAGGCGGTCGCCCGGACGGAGGCGTTTGGCTTTGGTCTCATCAAGGTGGTTGAGCTCTAGGAGTTCTTCTAGCTTGATGCGATTTTTCGCGGCGATAGCCCAGGGGGTGTCGCCTGGTTTTACTGTATAATACTTCTCTTCAGGGTGCGTGGGCTCAGGGGGAGGTGTTATCGATTGGGCCGGAGAGACTTTAAGCACCTGGCCAATGGAAAGGCGCGATGAGGCTAGGTGGTTATCATTCATAATCTTTTCTACTGTCGTTTTGTGCATCTTTGCAATCTTATCTAAGGAGTCCCCCTTTTTCACGATAACATCTACGAAGGGTTGTGAGGAGCTTGGCGTTTCTTTCGGAGAGGGAGTAGCAGCCGGCATGACCTCGTCTGGGGTAATAATCTGAAGGGTAGAGGAAGGAAAGAGCATCCTGTCCACCTCATCGACAACAAGAGCTGGCGCTGGAGGAGGTAGCGTAAATTCCGTAGCAATAGGAGGCGTTGCAAGGGGCGCGCTAACTAATTTTTCTGCATGACTTTGTGGGCTTAGCGCTGTTGCACATAAAATAATCAAAAGTCCTGCATTCGCAAGGGCTCCGATAAGGATCACATCTTTGCGGGTCATATTTCCCTCCGCACATACCGTTGAAATTCTCTGCCTCGGTGGGCATAATCTGTAAACATATCGTAGCTGGCACATCCTGGAGAAAGCAGTACGGCATCACCCTGTTCTGCCAGCTTTTTAGCCTCTTGAACTGCCATCTGCATGCTCTCTACTTTGATAAAGGGAAAAAGTCCTTCTAGATCCTGCTCTATCTTATCTTTTGCAGCACCTAGGGCAATAAAGGCCTTAACTTTGTGCTTAAAAGCCTCTTTCCATGGGGCATAACTCCCCCCTTTATCCACGCCTCCTACAATTAATACCACTTTTGCTGGCATCGATGCAACAGCGCAAATAACAGCATCAACATTTGTTCCTTTGCTATCATCATAAAAAAAGACGCCATTTTCCTCCGTTATATATTCAATACGATGGGGAGGTTTTTTAAAATGGGTTAATGCATCAGAGCAAATGTCACTATAAATACGTGCCATAGACAATGCAGCTTGTTGATTGCGGAGCTGGTGAGAGCCCCCTTCTGGATCAAATAGGGTATAGGGTCTATCCAAAGTACAGATATCTACAATGCTTGAAGAAATATAGAGGGGGCTTTGTGGCTTAAGGCATTTTTCAATCGCGCACTTGGCTTGAACATAATCTTGAAAGGATGGGTACCTATCGAGGTGATCTGGGGTAATGTTCAAAATGATTGCAGCATCGCACACAGGACTTGCAACGGTTTCTAGTTGGTATGAGCTCATCTCAACGACAAGGACTTCTTGGGGGCTGGGATTTTGGCAATAACGACAAAGGGGATCGCCAATATTTCCAAGAGCCTTTGCCTGGATATTGGAGGCGCGCAAAAGGTGTTCTATCATCCGTGTAACGGTTGTTTTGCCATTGGTTCCTGTAACAGCAAGACAGGGCTGCTTGAGACGGCTCAGCCCAAGTTCTAGTTCGCCTATAATGGGCATTCCTATCGAGCGCGCCTGTGCATACACGGGGTGCTGTGGAGAAACGCCCGGAGAAACTATAAGTTGATCGAATTGAGATAGGGAGCATGGGGGCGCTTCGAGGTAAACGGGAAAAGGATGGGGAAGGGCGACAACTTTGGGATTGCAATCGATACCTGTTAGTGCATGCCCCTCAGATAATAGAAGGTCTGCCGCTGCAGCTCCACTAACACCCATACCAAGAACAAGAATGCGCGCCATCTGTCTATACCTACTGCATTTTTAATGAAAGTAGTCCTAGCATGCCTAAAACAAAGCCAACGATCCAAAAACGGAGAACGACCTTTGTTTCCGGCCACCCTTTATACTCAAAGTGGTGGTGCAGGGGGGAGCACAAAAAGACGCGTTTATGACGGAGTTTATAGCTTCCCACTTGAATAATCACAGACAGGGCCTCGGCGACAAAAACACCGCCTACAATAGCAAGTAAAAGCTCGCGGCGCAAAAGAACAGCAGAGATGCCAATAATGCCGCCTAAGGGTAAAGAGCCCGTATCGCCCATAAACACCTGGGCTGGATGGCCATTATACCACAAAAATCCAAGGCAGGCTCCCATAAGAGCAAAGAGGTAAATGCCGATCTCTCCGCTTTTTTCTATGTAGAGAATATGAAGGTATCTTGCTACATCAATGTGGTTCGATAAAAAGGCGATAAGAGCAAAGACTAAAGATACCATGACAAGAGATCCAGCGGCCAGACCATCAAGGCCATCTGTTAAATTAACGGCATTAGACCCCCCTGTTACCATAAACAGGATGCCTAAAAACCCAAGTCCTAATAAAACACCGCGCAAAATGCACACAGGATCCTTATAAAAGGGAACATAGTATCTTCCTATATACTCTTGGGAAGAGATGGAATGCATGGTTTTATCTTGGACGCTGTATTCTTTTGCAGTTGGAGGATCGATATGGCATGTCTTTTGGACCCAGGTTCCAACACCTGGAACCACAAGATAGGTCCCTATAATCGAAGCTAGGACCGTCTGAGAAAGGAGCTTTTTTCTTGCGCTTAATCCCTTGATATTGCGGCGTTTTATTTTTAAGTAATCGTCTATCCCCCCTATGCACCCAAGCCAGATGGTTGTAAGAGCTAAAATCCAGGTGAAAGAGGAGTGGATATCCATCCATAAAAAGAGCGCGATGAGCATAGAGGATAAAATCAAAATGCCGCCCATGGAGGGGGTCTCTTTTTTTTTCTTATGCAGCTCAGCAAGAGGGGGACAATCTTCAACGCGGATATTTTGTCCTGTTTTCATAGCATAGAGCTTGCGTATTACAAAAGGTCCAACGCAAACGGTAAGAAGTAGCGTTGTGATAGCAGACAGCATCATACGCGTTGAGGAATAGGTGAATGCTGTTGGCAGCTTCCACCCAAGATGGGCAGTAAGATAGTGAAAAAGTAACAAAAACATAGTTTTTTTAATCAAAAATACGCCACAGGGCAAGGGAATTGGATCCCTTGACAAGGACAACATCCCCTGGCTCGACTATACTCTGAAGGTGGAGCTTAAGGCTAGAAAATTCCTCAAAAAGCATTGCGGGGCGCCCAGCTTTAGAAAAAAGATCAACCATGGACGCACACTCTACACCAAATCCAATGAGGACATCAACGTGCTCAAGCGCGCTTTTCCCAACATCAAGATGACTTTCTTGTGTATAACTGCCCAGCTCGCGCATCGTGCCCAAAACGGCTATTTTACGCTTGCCAGGAGGAAGGTTTTCTAAAGCTGCCTTTACAGCTACAGGGCTTGCGTTATACGCATCGTGGATGTAGGTCACGTGATTTATGAGCTTTGTTTCAAAACGTCCAGATACTGGCAACAGACGGGGCATTCTAGAGCAAATAACCTCCCAAGAGAGGCCTAAAATGCGTGCAACTGCAGCTGCTGCTAAAGCATTTTCTCCAAAGTGTGTAGCTGAAGTAGTGAGTGTAAAGGATGGTGAATCCACCCCTCTTTCACGGATAACATACTGCCTATTTTCCTGAAGCATAATATAATCCCCTCCACAAAAAGTAATTTTTTGTGGAACAGGTGCCTGCGCAATAGGAATAAAGTGGGAAGATGCGGCGTGAATCAAAGCGATTTTGGTTTGTGACTGCGATAGTATTTCGGCCTTTGCAGCGGCAATGTCCTCCACGCCACCTGGAAAGAAAGCAGCATGAGCCAGGGCGATACGTCCAATGACCGCAAGATCTGGGGGAGCAAGGCGCACAAGATCTGTAATTTCTCCAGGTTGACTCATTCCCATTTCAAGAACCCATAACGGCTCTGTCATCGATAAAATGCTTAAAGGGAGTCCAATTTGAGAATTGAGGCTTTTAGGGGTTTTAGCAAGAGGTCTTTCTCCCTCTAGAACCGTTGCGATCAACTCTTTAGTTGTTGTTTTACCAACAGAGCCTGTAACGCCAATAACATAAGGCTGGATCCTTTTCCATTGGGCGTGGGCACATAGTTGGAGAGCCGAGAGGACACAGGGGACACGAAAAAGGCGAAGACCAAAATCTTCCCCTACATATTTTTGATCGACAACCGCACCCTTCCCGCCACGTCTTGCAACTTCGCTAAGAAAGCTATGTCCATCGGCTTTTGTTCCGGATAAAGCAAAAAATAGATTGCCGGGCTCAATTAACCGACTATCTACTTGGTAGCCGGAATACTTTTCAAAAACATCTGCTATATTGTTAGACATCTTGTTTTTAACACGAAAAAAATATGTTTTAATTCCTGCACGTATTGATCATGTATCCGATCAAAGATCTGAATAGCTTCAAGCTCATTATCAATATGGGAGGTCAAATTGCGATCTTCAAGCATAGAAAGCCACGTTTTTTCGTTTTGAATCCATGCAACTTGATAGGCATAGGCAATAGTTGTACGTGGCGTATTCACGATAATCCCTTCAGCTTCCAAAACCCTCTTGATCGCTTTCCAACATAACTCAAAAATAAATTCAAAACGCTGAATGGTTCTATCCACTTTCAGTGCATCGTGTCCAGAAACGCATGTCGCCTCTTCCAGCCTTGCAAGCGCTTTTTCTAAATTTGCAAGAGATTTTACTGTTTTATCGTTCATACAAAGTCACCCCTTCCTTACAAATACGCTCCTGCAATTGAGTCGACACCTTATTAAAACAAACCAACTGAATACTTAACAAAGTTGGTATTTTTTCTATAGCCAGTACAAGATCCACCCAATCCTCATTGCGGGCATCTGGACAGTCTACTGCAACGTCGTAATCGGATCTTGGCCTATGATCTTTACGCGCACGAGAGCCAAACAAAATCACCTTTTTGACAAAAGGAAACACACGCAACACATCCACAATCGCTTTTTGCACATCCATACTAAGAATTTTTACCACAAAAATCTTGATATTTCCATCTTTTTGCAACAAATGTTCCAATTGACATTGAAAGTGAGATTGAAGCATACTAGAGGCCGTTAAAGGGTGGCATAGCCAAGCGGTAAGGCAGAAGCCTGCAAAGCTTCCATACCCCAGTTCGAATCTGGGTGCCACCTATTTTTTGGAGTCTTTCTTGCTCTATCTTGTTGCCACCCCCATAGGCAATCTTGCCGATTTCTCCACAAGGGCTGTAGCCACGCTAAGCCAGTGCGATTACATCTTGTGTGAGGACACGCGTCATAGCAAAATTTTATTAGATCATTATAACATCAAAGGCGTCCCTCTAAAAAGTTTTCATTGCTTTAACGAAAAGGAGCGGGAAAACCATGTGATTACAGACCTAAAAGAGGGAAAAAACATCGCCCTAATTAGCGATGCCGGCAGCCCCTCTATTGCAGATCCTGGGGAATGCCTTGTAGCTAAATGTCATGACGAGAATATTCCTATCCGGATTCTACCTGGACCCTCTGCCTGCACAGCAGCTGTGATTCTCTCTGGGTTTTCTACACAGCGCTTCCAGTTTATGGGCTTTGTTCCTAAAAAACATGAAGAGAGAAAAGAATTTTTATTAGATGCTTTACTATATCCCTACACCTCTGTTTGCTATGAAACACCACATAGAATTTTAGACACCCTAGAAATGCTTGCGACTCTGCAACCCACGCGGCTAGCGTGTCTTGCCAGAGAGCTTACAAAGGTACATGAGGAAATCATACGCCGCTCGGCACAAGACCTTTGGAACTATTGCAAAGCATGCCCCCCACGAGGAGAAATGGCACTTGTGATCGCAGGCGCTCCAAATAAAGACCAAGAGCTCTCCCTCTCCCCTCAAGAACACGTAGAGCTTCTACAAACAGCCTATGCTTTATCTAAAAAAGAGGCTATACAGCTTGCAGCAACCCTAAGAAACACCTCCAGACGCTCTCTATATCAAACACTTCTTAATGAACAATAGACATTTTGTGTCATTGGCTTTACTTGACAATGCCAATGATTTTCGAGCAAATTTAACCCCAAATTTCGAGGTAATATGAAGGCATATTGCCGAGAAATTTGGGTTTAAATTTGCCAAAAAGCGGGGCGTTGCCAAGCAAATGGTATTACACAAGATGTCTAATAATTATCCCTAAATGGTATGATGCGCATTCATATAAGATACTATGGGATAAACTGATGCAAGAAATTGTTTTAAGCGTTGATTCAAAGGAAATCCGCTGCGCTTACATGAAATACGGGGTCTTAAACGACTTAACCATTGAAAGAAAAAAAAATAGGCAACTGACAGGCAACATCTACCGAGGAAGAGTAACTAATATTCTTCACAATATTCAATCGGCTTTTGTCGATATTCGTGAGGGAGAAAATGGCTTTATTCACATCTCAGATATTTTAGAGAACACACAAAAATTCAAAGAAATGTTTGATATGGACTTTGAATTTGAATCAAAGTCCCAAGGAAAAAAAAATAAAGAAACAGACATCACAAAGCTTCTGAAAGTCGATCAACCAGTTCTTGTACAGGTTGTCAAAGAACCTATTGGCTCGAAAGGAGCAAGGCTTACCTCTAATATTTCTATAGCAGGAAGATACCTTGTTTTGCTGCCCAACACCCCCCACAGAGGCGTATCAAAAAAAATTGAGGACGCGTCAGCAAGAGATCGACTAAAAAATCTTATTCGGGCATTTGAAATGCCGCAAGATATGGGTCTTATCTGCAGAACAGCAAGCGTTAGCGCAAGTAAAGAGAGTCTGATCGAAGAGGCCACAGATCTTTTAAGGACCTGGGAAAGTATTGTAGCCCAATTTAACAAAGCAACAAAACCCACCTGTCTATTTGAAGAATCCGATCTGATTAAACGCGCTGTCATTCATGCAATTGACAAGCGCTATGATCGTATTCTTACAGATGACTATGCCACCTATCAAAATTGCAAACGACTTGCAGCAAAGTATGAGGGAGAGTACCCCTTAAAAGTGGAGCTCTATAGGGATAAGACGCCCATGTTCGAGCGTTTGCATATCGAAAAAGAGATCGAAAGAGCCCTTAGACGCAAAATCTGGCTACCTAGCGGCGGCTATTTGTTTTTTGAAAGAACAGAAGCAATGTACACAGTCGATGTCAACTCGGGGCGAGGCAGCTCTTCTTCCGGACACGATGTCGAAGAAACACTTGTGCACATCAACATGGAAGCTGCAGAGGAAATTGCAAGACAGCTACGACTACGCAATATTGGGGGTCTTGTCATTTGCGATTTCATCGATATGCGCTCTAGAAAAAATCAAAAGCGTGTTCTAGATAAGTTAAAGGATGCAATGAAAGATGATTCTGCTAAATGCACAATTCTTGGCATGAGCGAATTTGGGCTTATTGAAATGACGCGCCAAAGAAGCCGCGAATCACTATCGCAAACGCTTTTCACGCACTGCCCCTACTGTTCAGGAACTGGGATGATCAAATCTCATGAAAGCGTCTCTATCGAAATCGAACGCTCATTAAAAAAATTAATCTCCCAAAAAGAGCAATTTGCTCTAGAACTTATCTCCCATCCCGAACTCGATAAATTCTTAAGTTATCACGACAAAGAGTTTTTCCGTCGGTGTGCAGAAAAAGCACAAGCAACCCTCACCTTTGGGACAAAAGATACTCTGCATCTAAACGATTTTGAATTTTACTCAACGATCAATGGAAAAAAACTCGACATCTGACCCGTTTCTTAGCTTATTACAAGAGCGCATCTTACAAAAAAAGATTCCTCCTCATAGTGGAGGAGTCTTAAAGCATTTTTATTTAAGTTATATGCGCGCGCTCCAAGCAGCAGGCATGCCAGCTGAGAACTATCTGCCTTTATTTGTCACCTATCTTAATGAAGCCTGTCACCAAATTGCACATCCTTATCTATTCTCCCCCTATCACATCCATATCCGCGCCCCTTTTGACTACCACGCCTTTGGCCTTGATTTTGTGCGCCCCCTTGTTGATAAAACAACCTCTTCTCTTGTGGGCATGCCTCACATCGATGAAATCTACTCTCTTATCAAAAAGGGAGACAATGTCATTTTTCTTGCCAATCATCAAACTGAAGCCGACCCCCAATTTATCGCCCTGCTTTTAGAAGATGCTTATCCGGAACTAGGATCGGAAATGATTTTTGTAGCGGGAGAACGTGTGATCACAGATCCTTTAGCAGTCCCTTTAAGCCTTGGATGTAATCTGCTATGTATTTTTTCAAAGCGCTACATCGATTATCCTCCGGAAGAAAAGGCACGCAAGCAGTTGCACAATAAAAAAACGATGAAGCTAATGAGCGAGCTATTAAGTGAGGGAGGGAAAATCATTTATGTAGCTCCAAGTGGCGGCAGAGATCGCATGAACACAAGCGGGATTGTGGAAATCGCTCCGTTCGATCCACAAAGTATTGAGATGTTTTATCTCATGGCGCAAAAAGCAAAGCGCCCAACACACTTCTACCCCATGGCGCTTAACACCTACACGCTCCTCCCACCTCCTGAGACCATCCAAAGGGAGCTTGGAGAAATGCGTCTTGTCTCAAGGGGAGGCGCACATCTGGCTATTGGAGCTGAAATTGACATGGAGCACCCACGTGGAGACTTAGACAAGCACACGTTAAGAAAAGCACGTGCAGAATATATTTGGAAACTGGTATACGAGGACTATCTAAAACTTCAGGAGTAAACTATGAAGCGTGCATGGATCCTTTTTGCTTGTGTTATCACAACTGTGTGTGCTTCAAAAGCAGCTCCAATTATTATAGAAGATAGCGCCCAAGTCCCCCTTCTGACCCCAAGCCTTGCTCAAAGGCAGATTTTAAAAATACGCCTTAAAAACGGTCTAGAGGCTCTTTTAATCAGCGATCCTGAAGCAAAAAAAGCAGCAGCAGCACTCTGCGTGGAAGCTGGCTCTTGGGAAGACCCCAAAGAATATCCAGGGATGGCTCACTTTCTAGAGCATATGCTCTTTATGGGAACCAAGGCCTACCCCCAAGAGGGAGAATACCAAAAGTACATCTGGGATCAAGGCGGACAGCTTAATGCTGCCACCTGGCCAGATCACACATCCTACATGTTTTCTATTAATAATGACGCTTTTGCAGGCGCTTTAGATCGATTTGCCCACTTCTTCATCGATCCGCTATTTTCTACATCCTCTATTGCAAGAGAGATGCATGCTGTAGATCAAGAGCATGCAAAAAATATAGAACATGATGGATATCGAGCCTATATGGTTTTCAAAGAAACCTCTAATCCCAACCACCCCCATCACACATTTTGCACAGGCAATGCACAAACACTCTCTTCAATTCCCCAAGAGGCATTGAAAAAATGGTTTGCAGAGCATTATGGTGCAAATAGAATGCATCTTATTCTCCTCTCCTCACTGCCACTGGAAACATTAGAAGAGCTAACCGTCAACTCCTTTTCCGCTATAGCCCAAACATCTTATGTCCCCTCCCCATACAAACCAATGACCACAGCAGCCCAGAAAGGACATAAGATCTATATTAGCCCAATCCAAGACATCAAAAACATCTCTATTTTGTGGGAACTACCTCAAGAGTACGCAAGCATACAAGACCAAGATGCCTTGCGCCTTATCAGCTACATCCTTAGCAGCAAGTGCAAAAACACCCTTTACGATCACCTAAAAAACATGCACTTCATAGAAGATATTACAGCACATACAGAGCGCTACAGTAAAGATTCCCTGCTATTTACAATCGATATTGATTTAACTGATGAGGGAACAGGCCACATCGATGCCATCATTGGTCTTTGCTTTCAAGCGCTTGCAGAATTGCAAGCGCATGGCATTCCCCCTGCCTTATACGAAGAACTGCGTCTTTTAACGCAAATGCACTACCAATATCAAGCAGCAGAAGATCCCTTTCAATTTGTCATGCATACAGCCGATGCCATGCCCTATGAACCCCTAACGACTTTTCCTGAACGAACATCCCTTCTAAGCCCCCTGAATCCAACACATACAACGACGCTTTTAGATAAGCTAACTCCAACCAGTGCCATCTACATGATCTCTTTAAATCCATCCTATTTGGGCCGCTCATTCGACCGTCAAGAAAAATGGATGGGCGTAGACTACATGATAGAGGCGATTACAACCGATCAGCTTACCGCATGGGAAGAAAGCAAAAGCAACACTCAGCTTGCGCTCCCACACACAAATCCGTTTGTTCCTAAAGACTTTTCTCTGGTTACCTCTCCAAGCACAACACACGCTCAGCCACAACTAATTGCAAAAGATCCAGAAGGCACTTTCTATTTCACCCAAGATAACAAGTACCTTGTTCCCAAAACTGCAGCTTTTGTAAGCCTAAGCTCAGAGCATATTGTGCCAACAATTCAAAGCATTGTCCAAGCAGAGCTATATATAAAAACACTACAGGAGGAGCTTGCAGAGACTTTATTTCTTGCGCAAACAGCAGGCCTACACACTACAATTTCTTTAAACGATTTGAAACTCAATCTTTTTGTAAATGGCTATAGCAGTAGCGTTCCTTCCATGCTCAAAGCGCTGACAACAGCTTGTGTACATACAGTCCCAACAAAAGAAAAATTTCAACTTTATAGACAATCGCTTTTAACCCAGTATGAAAATGAAAGCTGCGCTCTCCCCTTTTTCCAATCCTATGGAGAACTTTTGAACTTGATGTTTAATGATAAACCAACAGGCTTTGAAAAAGAAAAAGTCCTCCGTATGCTCTCTTACGAGGAGTTTGTGGACTTTTGCTTAAAATTCCATACTAACCTCTACATCGAATCTAGTTTGTATGGCAATACCACAGAAAAACAAGCAAAAGAGATATGGGAAAATATAAAAACAACTCTTCAACCCACATCCTATTTCTCTAAAGACAATAAAACGCTAGCAAAAATACGCTCCCTACCAGAAGCTAAAGGCCCCTATCTCATCTCACAACACACACAAAGACAGGGCCATGCCGCCTTTCTTCTCATACAGCAGGGTCAAGAAACATTTAAAACATGGGCCTGTCAACGGATCCTAGGATCTGTTCTACAAGAGGCATTTTATGACACTCTAAGGACAAAACAGCAAACATCCTATATTGCACGCGCATGGCCCATGGAAACAAAAGGGCAACTACTGCAGTTTTTTGCCGTTCAATCCAGCTCCCATCACCCTATGGAGCTCCTTGCTCGTTTCGAACTATTTATTGAAGATTTTTTACAAAATTTTGAAGATAAACTGCCGAGCGAGCGCTTTGAGACCATCCGCTCAATGCTCATCACCTCTTTGCAAATACCCCCACAAAATCTTGAAGACGCAGGGGCTAGAACACACCTTTTCGCTTATACCTACGATAGCGATTTTACACGCATCGAAAAGCAAATCGAGGGTGTATCTTCCGTTACCTACACGGAACTTAAATCCTATGCAAAAGAGGTTTTTTCTAGAGCAAATACAAAACGCTTAGCTCTTTTAATGGAAGGTGCGCATATGGATGTATCGCGACCCCCATATGAGCACATTTCAAAACAGGACCTAAGTGAGTATGCAGAGTATGCAAGATAGCACTCTTAAACTACTCATTAAACGCCTTCTTCCCATCGCCGTTTTTATTGTAGCATTTGTCCTCTTCGATCTATTTATTGTAGATCGCTATCTCTCTTTTGAAATGCTGCGTACAAAGCAACATGAATTTCTAACTTTTGTAAAGGAATACCCTCTACTTACACCCTTTTTATATGTTACCCTCTACGCTGTTTCTATGGCGCTTGCGATTCCAGATGGCTTTTTTTTAAGCATTTTGGGTGGCTTTCTTTTCCCCTCCTACCTTAGTATCACCTATGTTCTTTTTTCAGAAATGCTCGGGACGCTAATCTTTTTTTTTCTAGCACGAAGAACTGTCGGCGCCAACTTTTGGCATAAAAAAGCAGGACCTCTACTCCTAAAATTGGAAAAAGGATTTAAAGAAAATCAGGTCAGCTACCTTCTTTTTTTACGCTTTGTGCACGTCATCCCTTTTTGGCTTCTTAATTTAGCCTCTGCCTATTTTCGCGTTCCTGCGTGGACGTTTACATGGACTACCTGTATTGGGTTTATTCCCCTTGCCTTTATCTACACACAAGCAGGATCTGGCCTGGGCAAAGCGCTTGCAACCAAAGAAAGCCTTTCTGCATTTGACATCCTAACCCCCAAAGTCTTCCTAGGTCTTATTGGACTTGGACTGCTTGCGCTTATCCCTATCTTTATCAGAAAGCGCAGCCCGTAACCTCTATCATATACTCACCTTAAGCAGTTATAAAGCCACGTTACGCAGCCGCGAACGCAGTAGCATAACACAAATTAAAATCTCATGTTACGCAGCTATAAAAAAAGAGAATAAAAGTCTTTTAGCTAGCTTATAG
>CAMFJP010000008.1 GCA_945957075.1 uncultured Chlamydiae bacterium | reverse complement strand
CGAGATTCCTCTACGTCTCGTGGGCTCGGAGATGTGTATAAGAGACAGGTTGCAATCGTTTTAATTTCGTTGCTTTTTCATGAATATGGACATGCCCTGGCAGCACTTGCCTTTGGTAAACGCCCGCGTATTGAACTTGGGATGCTAGGCGGCGTGACGCTCTATGATGGCAGGGGGCTTTCTAGGTGGCGCCAGTTTATCATCGTGTTAAGTGGTCCTGTGATGGGCGCTTTACTATTTTTTATTTGTGTGTGGAGCGCTGCGCGAGCTACAGATGCTGGAAAAGGGATTTTAGAGGGGATGGCGTTTATTAACATGTGGTGGACCCTGTTTAATCTTTTGCCGATTTTGCCTTTAGATGGCGGGCAGATGATGCGTATTACTCTTGAGGCTTGTTTTGGAGCTAGGGGAACAGCATATGCCTTTTTAGCTGGGGGCGTTATGGCCATGCTAATTGGGACTTTAGCTTTTGCCTATGGATTACTTTTTATTGGCGTTTTTTTGCTTTTTTGCGCGATGCAAAATTATGAGGGGTGGCGGCAGGCGCGTTTACTTCCAACGCTTGGTATACAAAAGAAAGCCTTTCAATTGTATGCCGAGGGGCATTTTGACGAGGCCTATCAACTCTTTCTTTCTGCTAAAACGCAGCTGACTCCCGATGCACTTTGCCTTTTGCATAAGATGGCGTTTGAAAGGGGGGATGATAAGGTGGTAGTGTTACTATCTGGCGCCTGTTTTCAAGTGGCGCCGCAGATTGATATTGCGCTCAGAAGCGCTAAAGCCTGTGCGCGTCTTGGGCAGGTTGAGCCAGCGATTGGATGGCTTACAAGCGCTGAAGGACTTGGAGCCGAGCATATAGAGATTGTGTGCCAAGGAGCCGAATTTGATTCTATCCGCAGAGCTTCTGCTTTCCAAAACTTTATCACCCGCCACTAAAGTTATGCAGTGGCTCTAAGTGAGTAGATAGAGATTTTGTGCCAAGGAATCGCTAGCGCCTTTTTGTTCCGCTTACGCTACACAAACGGCGAGAGAGGCTTAAGAGAAAAAGAAGAAAGAGAGTGGATAACCCTTGTGCGCAATTAGAGAGTTTCTTTTGAAACTTCATTTATTTGCCAAAAAACACAGTTTTAGCAAATAAATGAACTGACGTTACCCAGCCGCTGGCTCTTGCACATAACACAAATTAAAATATTTTCATGAGTAAATGAAGTTGCGAAAGAGGTCTACTGCCTATGCTCTTACAAATCATTCGTTCATTCTCATTCAATATGTTCAAGCAATCTTTCAATCTGTTCTGGGGTTGGAAGCTGATCTTTCAGTTCCTGAGGCAATTGTTGCACGATCTTGTAAGAAGCCACGTTGATAGGTTTATGGCTGTCTTTGAGCGCATACTCAACAATCATTCGGTTCTTTTCTCGACATAGGATGATTCCAATCGATGGATTCTCATCCGCTAATCGTACGGTATCGTTGAGTACAGCGAGATAAAACTGCATCTTGCCCACGTATTCTGGAATAAAGGCTCCCCGCTTAAGTTCAATGGCTACCAAAGATTTGAGCTTTCGATGATATAGAAGGATGTCTATCAAAAACTCCTGACCACCTACCTCTAAGCGATATTGAGACCCTACGAAGGTATAGGCATTCCCCACCTCACGGAGAAACGACTCGATATTCCTACCAAGTGCTCTCTCTAACTCCCGTTCGCTATACTCATCTCCAAGTTCTAAAAAATCGAACGCATACTCATCCTTGACCGAAAGTTTGGCTTCTTGGCTCACTTTGGCCGGAAGATTCGCTTCAAAATTTTCCTGACTAGCCATCATCCTTTCAAAGGCTTTGTTTTCGATGTGATTTAAGAGGGTGCGATAACTCCATCCATTCCGTCGCGACATACGAATGTAGAATTCTCGCTCTAAACGGTCTTGGCACTTAGACAAGATGGCAACGTTATGAGACCAGCTAATTTCTGCAGACAGTGTCTGCAGTTTTTCTTGGTCCTTATAAGAAATGTATAAGTCCCTCATAATCCATCGGATTAGACGTGTCAATGAAAAGAACTTTCATTTGTGTAGTCAATGAGCACGGAAAAATAATTCGTGAAGGTTCGGAAAACACCGAACCGCATCTCATAGACAATTATATCAAACACGAAAAATAAATTCATATTTGAGCGCGTCAAAGCGCCGAAAACCTTCGGCAGCTTTCATACTGCTCAAATATGAATTTATTTTTCGTGTTTGATATAATGTGTTTTTAGCGGGTGAGGAGTCTGCCAATGCGTTTGTCGAGCGAGGGGTGTGTTGCGAAAAGCTGTATCCAGCTGCCCTGCGATGCAGAGATTTTCATGGCTTCAAAGGAGGCGATTTGGTGTTTCGGATCGCGCATTCTTTGGCAGTGCCTTAATTGCTCAAGAGCTGCAACCATCTTTTCCTTTCCAGCCCATAAAGCGCCCCCAGCATCTGCTCTATATTCGCGCCATCTGGAAAAGCCAGCAATCACAAGAAGTCCCAGAATCATAAATAGAATTTCAAATACAAAGACAAGAATCCCGTAGCTTAAATAAGAGCCGGATGAGCCCTCTTTGCTTTTGCCAAGGCCGGAAAAGGCAAACGCTAAAATGCGCGCAAGGAACATAACAAAGGCATTGACAACCCCTTGTAGTAGAGTCATTGTGACCATGTCTCCATTGGCGATGTGGGCGATTTCATGAGCAAGAACGCCCTCAAGTTGCGCTTCATTCATATGTTCTAAAAGACCAGAGGATACGGCTACAAGGGAGCGCTTTTGAGTGGGTCCTGTTGCAAAAGCGTTCACCTCACAGGAGGTGTAAATCCCCACTTGTGGGATATGGGAGAGACCGGCTTGTTTAGACAGTCTTTCCACCATATCTAAAAGGTGTTTTGCGTTTGGTGTTGCTGTTTTTGTATCGATTATCCGAACGCCCATTAGCCACTTGGCCATGATCCTTGATAGGCTAAGAGAGATAAAGGCGCCGCCCATTCCCCATACAAGGCAAAAGATTAGAAGAGAGGTGTAGTTGATTCCATAGGCTGTAAGATAGGGACGGACATGAAATAGACTTAAAAAGAAGGAAATGCTCAAGACAACGAGAAGGTTAATTGCAAAAAACATTAAAATTCTTTTAAACATGAGATCCTCGCTTTTTGCATGAGTATATTTAAAATATCCATTTTTGGTAAGCTTGCGCAGGTGGAGGAACATTATGATACTTGTTAGACATCAGGAAAAAGCGCGCTCTTTTATTAAGGATTTTTTGATTATTGAATGTGCAAGTCTACTTCTTGCTCTTTTATCTCCGCTGGCTATTGCATTGCCCTTTACACCAGTACCGATTGTATGGGCAGGAGTGCTCAGTCTTGTGTTTGGTGTTGTGCTTGGCAAAGAAAGGGGGGCTCTTGCAGTAATCGCTTATCTTATCCAAGGTGCCATGGGACTTCCTGTGTTTGCTTTAGGGGGATGCGGGCTACTTCATCTTTTAGGGCCTAAGGGAGGCTACCTGATCGGTTATGCGGTAGGAAGTTATCTTACAGGCTACTGTTATGAAAAAATGGGGATCCGCTCTTCTCTAGGTCTTTTTTGTTCGCTCTTAGCGGGCATGAGCGCTGTGTTTGTTGTGGGCGTTGCCCAGCTTAGCTGGTATGTGGGCTTAAGAAATGCCTTTCTTTTAGGTTGCTTGCCTTTTGTTATTCTCGACATTTGCAAACTTTTGGTTGCACATAGCCTATTAATGGTTTTTGGCAGACGCTATAACAAAGTATAGAGCCATACAATCCACTCGGGATCGATGGAAAGGGGCGCGATTTTTGAAAAATTGCGCCCGTGTAAAAGAGCATATAGCGTGTTCCACTCATCTTCTGTAAAGGGGCGTGCCCCTGTTGTAGCATGCAGCGAGCAGAGGCTCTCTCCTTTAGCTAGATAGCGTGGGGGGTGAATTTTACATTGAGTGCACAGCTTTGTAATGTCTAAGATTCCCTCATGACGCAGCAATTTAAGTTGAAAGCTAACCACAAGGGATCTGGGATCTTGGTATTTTGTAAGGTGACTTAGATAACTTAGCAAAAGATCGTAGAGTAAAGGCGCCGGTCTCCCAGGAAGTTGAGAGGATAAGATCATCCGCGCTAGGTGCCCTGCGCACTCCATATAGATCAAATTGCATCGCAATCCAAAGTGTCCATCATGGATCATTCCTTCGACAATTTCCCATAAGTCTTTTCCCT
This sequence comes from uncultured Chlamydiae bacterium, assembly GCA_945957075.1. Classification (GTDB taxonomy): domain Bacteria; phylum Chlamydiota; class Chlamydiia; order Chlamydiales; family Rhabdochlamydiaceae; genus CAMFJP01. The sequence continues at coordinate 15,600 of CAMFJP010000008.1, read as the reverse complement.
TTCTGATAAGAACAAATTCCCCCTGCGCCAGCATAGAGGATAGAGCGATGAGAGAGGTTGGACGCTTGTGGAGATTTTTAACAAGCAGGGTAAAAAGACCAGCATCCCTTGTAAAGAGAGTTAAAATTCTTTGGCCTTCTTTATAATCTGTAGACCTTAGAACAATCCCCTCTATTTTCTCTTGCTGTCTCATGTGTGTCCATGATAGTCTTTCTTGAGAGCACCGATAGCTCAATCGGATAGAGTACCCGGCTTCGAACCGGGTGGTTACAGGTTCGAGTCCTGTTCGGTGCGCATGTTAGTTTATACCTAAGGATGTGGGAAAGGGGGGTTTTTATGGTAGATAAAAACAAATTTGCAGAAGAAGAAGCTCAAGGGTATGCGATCCAGGTTATAGGCAGAAGTGTCCAAGTCACAGAGGCAATGAAGAACTACGCGTGGGATAAGCTCTCTAAAATGGAACGGCTCCATCCTCACATCATGCATGTTCATGTAACAATGGACATTCACAAGTTGGAGCATAGCGTTGAAATCATGGCTAAGTTCCAACATTTTTTTATTAAAGTTCATGCTTCTAGTAGCGATATGTACGCATCAATTGATAAGGCAATTGAAAGACTAGTGGCTCAACTGCGTAGGTGGAAGGGGAGAATTCAAGACTATCATAGAAAAAAACTCTCCGAAGTCGATATGCAGGTAAATGTGCTTAAAAGACCTTACGACGAGCTTGCAGAATTCAATGCTGAAATTGCTGTGGCAGCACCAAATGAAATGCCGGTCATAGCAGAGGTGATTGGAATAGAGACCCATCGCCTAAAGCAGCTTACACAACAAGAGGCTCTCATGAAACTCGACCTTTCAGGAGAGCACTTCTTGCTGTTTCGCGATGAAGCAGATAGCAAGTTAAAGGTCATCTACCGCAGGCCCGATGGCAACTATGGTATCATGCAGCCGGAAGGGTGAGGTTTTTGATTTTATTCGCAGCAAATGGGTCGCTAAAACTCCTGAAGAGCAGGTGAGGCAGGCCCTTTTGCGGCATATGGTCTACGATCTTGGATTTCCCAAAGAGCACATTGTTGTGGAGCAGGAGCTTGGTCGTATGCCCCATCTTATCGCGCGCTCTTTGCCCTCAAGACGGTTTGATATCGCCTGTTTTGCAAAAGACATCCACCCAGAGCATCCCTTCTATCCCTTGCTCCTTGTCGAATGCAAAGCCCTTGGAGGTAGACCGCTTGAACAGCTCATGGGTTACAACGCCCATGTCAAAGCCTATTGCCTTGCTGTCGCAGATGAACGGGGGCTGCAGGTCGCCCTTTTACGCGAGGGCAGCTATTGCTTTTTAGAAACCCTTCCCCCTTACAAAGAACTGATATGCATGATTTAGGTGAAAAGGGGGCCGTTTGTCTCTATGGTGGGGAGCCCCATCACCTCATTCCCTATATAGAGTGGGCGCATAAAGCCCCCGAAAGATATGTCATATGGATAGAACATCACCTACATTCAGAAGAGCTTTCTTCCTCTATTCTCCGTAGGGTCTGGGTACACGATCCTTTTGGCTATGAAGAGATGTTTAAAAAATATGTTTGGGAGTGCGTGTTTTTGCCTTTCACATTTCTTTCTCTAGAAGAGGGTGGAGAGGGTGTTATGCAGCACCTCTTGGCATTGCAGCTTGGCGTGCATGCATTGGCATCGGCATACGCAGACCTTGGCGAGGGGTATATGCGCAACGTCCTTGCCAATATGCAGCATCCACAGCGCCCAGCGTATATTTTAAAAGATAGATTTTCAGGTATTCCAGCACTAATTTGTGGCGCTGGCCCCTCTTTAGATGTGGATGCAGTCCGTGCTTTGAAAAATAAAGCCCTGATCTTTGGGTGCGGCTCTGCTACCCTCCCTCTTGTCCGTGCAGAGGCAGCTCCCCATCTTAGGGTAGCCGTTGATCCAGATCCTCCACGTGAGCGTTATTCATTAATTCCAGAGAGTATTCCTTTGTGCTATAGCAGAGGCTGTGCTAGCTCCCTTGTAGAGGGGACTACAGCGCTATGGATAGATGATATAGGTAGATACCCTTTAGAGAGATGGCTTTTTGATTGTGAAGACCGTACGCCACTAGATGGTGGGTGGAATGCTGTCACCTGTGCGATTGCTTTGGCGCTTTTATGCGGGTGCTCTCCCATCATTTTGTCAGGGGTTGATTTGTCGTATATTGGAGATAAGCGCTATGTAGAGGGCGTCATAGCTAAAGACGAGGAGCCCCCATCGGACTGGCTTGTTGCCGCAGAGTGGATTGCAGAATGCATCAAAAAACATCCCGATACCCGGTGGATTCATGTGTGGAACGGCGGACGCACCTTGCCAGCTGAGCGTGTCAGCTCGTTGCAAGAGTGTCCTTTGGAACATACCTATGATATTACAGAGAGAGTGCAGGCTTTATTAAACAATGCCCCCACTTCCACATATAGTGCGAAAGGCCTACAAGAACACATAGAGAACGCTCATGAAGCTCTTATAAGGCTAATAGAGGGGTATTCTTTAGATGCCCCCTTTGCAGCAGCCCTTTGGGAAGAGGCTTTAGAGCAGAATATTTTCTACGAAAAGTTTTTATCTCCTCTGTGGGATGTATGGAAACATGTGTTTGCACGGCAGGGACAAGATCGCATGCACAGAGTGCTATTTTTACATAGGGTATTAATATGCTTATTAAAGAGCTGCTTTTAGAGCGCTATCCGGCCCTTTCCTTTATGCTCTCGTGCATGCCGTGGGAGCCTGTGGAGCCTGCGCCTGCTTCAGAGAGATTTACAGCTAGTGTCCCATGGGAAAAAATCGATAGACTCTATATGTACGGGATGGGACCTTGCACATACTACCCCCTAATCCAAAAATGGCTTTGTGAGGATAGAGAGCGGAGAGTCATTTTCTTAGAGGACAATCTTGGCGCTATAGAGCAGCTCATGCATCATCCCTTAGCGGAAGAGATCATTAAGCATACACAGGTGCATTTGCATTTTGTCCCAGACAAACGTCGATGGAAAGGGGATATTAGCGCCCTTGCTGCGGCCTATCCAAGTAGCCGTGTTTTTCTCTATGGGAAAGAGCGTCTTTATGCCATGCGCGCGCATTTATACAAAGAATCACAAAGCTATATGGCGCTATTTACAGACGTTCTCTACAGCGATACCATCTGCTCCCATGTTGTGAAAAACCTTGTTCATATGCCCTCTGCCTTTTTTGTAAATGACTGGGAAGGCAAGTTTGCCGGTGTTCCAGCTGTCCTATGTGGCGCTGGGCCGTCGCTCATGGACTCTGCAGAAATGTTAAAAACCTTAGGCAATAAGGCGCTTATTTTAGCTGGAGGCTCAGCGATTCCAGCGCTCATCAAAAACGGAATCTGCCCGCATCTTACCATGGCCCTTGATCCCAATGAAGAGGAGTACATGCGCTTAAACCAAGTTGCTGGTTTTAAAGCGCCTTTTCTTTACGGTGGAAGACTGTGTCCTAAAGTGTTTTCAGTAGCCTCAGGTCCCTTGGGGTATATACGCTCTGGAACCGGTGGCCCTATGGAGCAGTATATTGAGCAAGAGCTTGGGATTGCAGGTCCAGATCTTGGATGTGGACTTGGCAAAGAGGCGCTTTCCGTTACAACCCTTGGACTATCACTGCTTACCTTTTTGGGATGTAATCCTATCTTTTTTGTTGGAGTCGATCTTGCTTGTAGAGAGGGTCAGCACTATGCGCAAGGCTTTGCAGCTAATATCCAAAAGGCGCCCCTTGTGCGTCGTAAAGGCATACATGGCACATGGGTGCATACCCAAGATAAGTGGATTTTAGAAGCCGAGGCCCTTGGAGCCTTTATCAAACAGCACCCACACATTCAGTTTATCGACACAAAAACAGGGGGGTTACCTATTCCACATACCAGATCCTTTTCTCTTGCAGAGGCCATAGAGGCCCATTGTAGACAAGAGCGCGCTTTAACTTCTTATATCGATACCCTCATACACAACTTCCCTCTAAAGGTCTCCAACAGCCAGATCCAAGCTCTTCGCTCTACAATCCAAGATAGCCTAAACAATGTCCATTCCCTATACAGCGCTGCCCCATCGCCCCTTGTGCGCCACGAACTAGAGTCCGAGCCCCTCTGGCAGCACCTTTTCTGCTACCTCGAGGCCGCCCTTGACATGCACCTCGCTTCACACCCCTTGCGCGACGCCATAAAAAAAGAGCGCCTCTGCCTTGCGGCAGAGACGCTCTCGTCTTCATTTCCCTAAACCTTCTAGGATTACAGATGTAAGGGATAGTAACCATGATGTATAGGTTGTCCAAAGAGCGGATATGGCCCATAGCCCCCGTGAGAGACTCCTGCCATTGGAACGGTTTCTGGTGGGAGAGGTTGTAACCCACAAATTTGTGCGAAATAGGGTCCAGAAATCTCTCCAAGCGCAATCTGATTCGTGAGATCGGGGCGTTCATATTGTAGTTTCTGAAGCACAGAGACTATGTGAGATTGAACTGCCTCTTGCCTAAAAATTTCTTGGCATTGGCGTAAGTTTTCTTGTCTAGCTTCTGGTTGATCTAGAACATTTAGACGTATTCCATGGGATAGCGCTTGGATAACATCGAAAGTCTGTTGAGGCACTTCTGGTTGCCCTACTGGCATAGCAGGTGCTGATGGTGCTATATGTTGTTGTTGTGTTGATGCGTGGGGTGGGGGTGGTGGGGTTGATCCGTCGGGTCGGGTTTGATATCTATATACTGGATAAGGGGTGCGTTTATCTGTTGGTTTTGACGCTCGGATGCGAGTTCTTCTTACAGGACGAGTTACAGGACGAGTTACAGGACGAGGCTCTTCCTCTGCGCTGGCGTATCCGCTATCTACATCTGTATCAGTAGTACCACGACTTGTAAACCTTCTATCATAATGTTCACGTCTGTTTTCAAAACTTGCATGAGGAAGCTTAAACATGGAATTTATTAGTTGTATTTGGTCATTGTCTAGTGTTTCGTCTGCAAGTGCCCAGATGATTAAAGGATGGAATTTAGATATTACAGAATTAAAACAGTCTCTGTTGCCTGTAAATACTAGAGATAGCCGGTGAAGCGGGTGAGATTCATCTCTTATAACACCCGGTAAAATAGAGCATAGGTAGTTTATAGCTTGTGTCTGATCTTCTTTATTAAAACACGGTTCTATTGGTATATCTTTGCTGACTAGGGTTAATTGAATTAATGCATCGAGATACTGTTTTTTAAGTCCTTCTGTTTTCTCGTCGTGCGCGTTAAGAGCTCTGCCGATTGCTTCAGCTGGAGCAGTTAGTGGGAATAGGAGAATACTTGTTAATAGAGCTACGATAAATAAGAAGATTTTTACAGGAAGAGCAATAATTCCACAGTTATCTATTACTTTGCCACACGCCTCGGCTCCATCTTCGCCGCCAATTTTTCTAGCAATTTCTACCATGGCGGTTGGAATTATACAGCCGATTCCCTCGATTAGTTTGTGGGGAAAAAAGAACCAGTGACGTTTTCCTGGAGATACAGATTCTGTAATCGAATTGATGAGTAGTCTTTGAGTCCAGTGAGTGTATCTTTCTTCTTTGATCTGTCTTACTGGCATCGTAGATTCTGGGGCTCGGAAGTGCTCTGCGCAGAAGTGGGTGCCTCTTGAACACTCTGTTGTTGTTGGATACATAAAAACTCCTTATGATGCTTTAATGTTTGTTATAGTGATATTAAATTATGCAATAATATATATTAAAAATCAATTAGCTAATTAATTAAAAATTAGCGTGTTTTATAACTTGTTTATTGTTTATGGGATATAAACCTGAGTTGTTGTCAAAAAATCTCCAGCGGGTACACTAGATGGTCTATGAATCAAGACTACAAGGAACTACTAGCGGAGGTTAAAACTTTTATCATCGGGAAGTATCCCCTTGATACTGAGGTGTTAACAAGTCATATGTTTTGTTTAAATAAAACATTTGATATTCCGCAGCCTCCCAAACCTGCGTATTTTCCTCCTCCCCCTAAGAGAGAAAAGGCTCCTGAGAGCGCCCCCCCTGTAATGCAGGGATGGGATGAGGTTTTGAAAAAAAACATATTAACTCCAAGTTCTATGCCACCTGGGGGGGCTGGAGAGGTTCGAGCAAAAATGCTTTCCTCTTTATGGAAGGAGAGGGAAAAGGTGGCGGAGATTACAGCGCTTTTTTTTGAAGAGAAGGAGCGCTTTTTTCTTGAGAGGCTCGTTGGGGCGCTTGTGTCGCGGGGGGTGCAAGCTGTTCTTGTTGACGGGACTTTATATGAAAAGGAAAATCTCTGGGATATTTTTCTCTCCCTAGATCCGATTAAAAAAGTGGTGGTTCCCTATGAGGTTCATAAAAGGGCCCATTTGGGGAGATATTTTGTGATGAAACGGGATCTTTGTTTTCTACATAACATTCCAGCGGTTGTGCTGGCGCCTTTACATCATTACGAAAACAATCCTGCAGCTAAAAAAGCGCTGTGGCAGATGCTTTATGGAAAGTAAGCACTCTGTGGTCTGTGTTTGTGTGGATAAAGGCCCAGATAAGCTTTTAGATTATGCAGTTCCATTTTCTATGCAGGTGCAGGAGGGGATGCGTGTTGTTGTCCCTTTGCGCAAAAGGATGTGCACAGGGGTTGTGGTAGAGGTGAAATCTGTAAGCGCGTGTGCGCGTTTGCAAGAGATTGCAGAGGTTGTAGCGGGCACGCCGCTATCTTCTGCTCTTTTGCGTTTAGCTTTATGGATGTCTAGCTACTATGCGGCGCCTTTGTCTTCTGTATTTTCTCTTTTTTTTCCGACTTTTGCTAACAAGGAGGGTAAAAAGCAGCTTACGTTAACAGCGCAAGTATCAAAAAGGGAGCTTGCGGACCTATGCCGCGAGCTTATTGGGTCGCCTCAGGGGCGTGTTTTAGAGTGTATGCTTGCGGCGCCGAAGGGGGCTTTGCTCTCCGAGGTCATGAAGAAGGCGGAGGTGTCGAGGTCGCCTGTTGAAGCGCTGATTAAAAAGGGGGTGCTTTCCTCTGCTTTGCTTGCGGTAGATAGGGTGCGTATCCAGGAGGTGGATTATTTTTTGTGTGCTCCAAAGGTTTTAAATGAGGCCCAGCTGGAGGCACTGAAAAAGATTCAGGGTGATATGGGTCAGCATGCAACCCATCTTCTTTTTGGGGTGACCGGGAGTGGTAAGACGGAGGTGTATATGCAAGCGATTGAGCATGCGCACGCCTCTGGCAGGGGGGCGATTCTTTTGGTCCCGGAAATTGCGTTGACAGCGCAGACTGTAGAGAGGTTAAGAAGCCGGTTTCCCGAGGGTGTGGCGATTTTGCATAGTCGTTTGAGTGCTGCAGAGAGGCGGGAGAGTTGGGATCTGATTGCTAGGGGGGAGGTGCGGCTTGTTGTGGGCGCGCGATCGGCGTTATTTTGTCCTATGCGCGATGTGGGGCTGATTATTGTCGATGAGGAGCCGGAGCATTCTTATAAGCAAGAGGAGAGGGCGCCCTCCTATCATGCCAGAGACGTGGCGATTATGCGTGGTCGGTATGAGGGGGTGGTTGTTGTTCTTGGAAGCGCCACCCCAAGTATTGAGACCTATCACCGGGCCTTAGAGGGCAGGTATAAACTCAGTGTTTTAGGCGGGAGGGCCGCTACAGATAGTACGCTTCCTAAAGTGACTCTTGTCGATATGAAGACGGAGCAAAATAAGGGGGCACACCTGTTTTCTGATGTGTTGATTGATGGGATAAGAAAGAGGTGTAGCTCTGGAGAGCAAAGTCTTATTTTTCTCAATCGACGGGGGTTTCACACCTATCCTCAATGTGGGGGGTGTGGTAAGGGGGTGGAGTGTCCGCATTGTACGCGGGTTTTAACGCACCACCCTAAAGAAAATAAATTGCTGTGTCATCTGTGTCATTTTGTCTATTCTCCTCCTCCTAAAATGTGTGGTTTTTGTGGGGCAGAGGGGCTGATTCAGTACAAGGGGTATGGAACGCAAAAGGTGGAGAGTCTTTTGCATGTACGGGTTCCTGGTGTGCGCACTTTGCGCATTGATGCGGATACAACGCAGCATGTGGGGAGTCACGAGAGGTTATTTAAGGAGTTTCGCTCTGGCAAGGCGGATGTGCTAATTGGAACGCAGATGGTGGCAAAGGGGTTACATTTTCCGGCTGTGACTCTTGTTGGGGTTCTTCATGCAGATGCCTCTTTGAATGTGCCCGATTTTCGTGCGGCAGAACTTACGTTTCAATTGCTTACGCAGGTGGCTGGACGGGCGGGTAGGGCCGATTTCCCAGGAGAGGTGATTGTGCAGACATCACTTGCCTCGCATGAGCTCATGGGGCATATTGAAAGGCTCGATTATGTGGGGTTTTACAAGGAAGAGATAGAGCTGCGGCGCCTGTTTTCTTACCCTCCTTTTTCGCATTTTACGCGTTGTATTTTCAGTGGGCCATCGCAAGATGCTGTGTATGCAGCTGCCTGTTCTTTAAGGGAGCATCTTATTGCTAAGATGCCACCTTCTTATAAGCTTCATCCCCCTACTGCATGTGGCTATGCTAAACTTCGGGGGTTATTTCGTTTTCATTTTTTAATACAGGGGCCGCCCTCTGGCCGTTTTTTGCGCGATCTTCCAAAGCCTTATGGGGCTACGTTAACAATTGATATTGACCCCTTATCTACTTATGTTTAGGTGATCTCTTCGATGTCGATTCTGTAGCCTTGTGTGGCGTCGGCTCTTAGAGTAAATAGGGTGCGATATTCTGGAACGCTATGCTTTAAGATGGTGTCTTTAGCAGCTTTTCGTCCTAAGCCATAGTCCAGAGAAAAATGGCAGTCTAGTGGGATCTTTTTTGAGATAATGAATTTTTCTATTTCTTGAAGGATAAAGGAGATTTCCTTTTGGGAGAGGGGTCTTTTTGGATCTTGTTCTCGCATGCCTGATATGAGTTTATTGATTGCGATTTCTAGGTGCTTTTTGATCCATTGGGGTTCTAGGTTTACATAAAAGGTGCCATCTGGCGCGATTTTTACTCCATAGTCTAGGTAGGTTTCTTTGCCATCTTTTTCGATGGCAAAGGGGCAGGGGATTGCGGTTCCATAGGCTATTATATCTTTTAAAACGGTTGCATAGCTTTTGGGGAAAAGACACAGGGCATTTGCTGCTTCTTTGGGGACGATCCTTCCTCCTCCAAAAAATGCCTCTATGGACTTGCCTGGAAGTTGTTTTTTTTCCATTTGCATAAAGCAGTAACCGTAGGGGGGCATGCTTTCTAATAGGACAACAGGGGCGCCTACAGGTAGATATTTTTCAAGGTGTCTTGCATCGGACAGGTAGCGAATCTGCTCTTGTGGCACATCCATTTCTCTGCGAAATGTTTGTAAAACAGGTTGAAGGGATTCTACAGTGTGTTTGTCTGCTATTTTATAGGAGGGATCGATCCCAATAAAAAATAGGGTGTAGCCCTGCTCTTTTAAGCTTTTGGCTAAGATGTACTCCATCAATAGATGATCGGATCCCATTGAAATGAGATAAAGGGGGGCGCTTTTTGGGTATGTGCGGCAGATGGTTTCAAAGGTTTTTTCTAAAAATTCCTTGCGCGTTGCCAAGCTTCCTGCTACGGAGATATCAGTATTTATAGGCAAACAGCAGCTAATTGTTGTGCCTGCTAGTGTGAGCGCAACACTTGGCTGTCTTAAGCCATCGTGACAGGGTTCTTCTTGTAGGTTAAAATGGTCCCATGCGATTGAAGGAGGGGGCGGCTCTGTGTAGGTCTCTGGAAAGTAGGGTCCGCCTATTGGGGAAATTGTCATATATTATCCGTTGTTAAGGCGTGATTTTTTATCATATAAAGAGGGTTTTTGTCGATTTTTTTAAAAAACCTTGATTTATCCCCCTGTTTTTTCTAAATTCATCTTTTTAAAAGGGCATGGTGGTGTGATGTTGCAATTTTTAAGGGCGCATCAGAAAGGAATTTTTCTGTGTGTTGCGGTTGTTGTGATTTGTTCTTTCTTTTTCTTTGGTACGTATGGAGCGCTGGATTCGAGGGTAGATAGTAAATCACAGGACCATGTTGCTTTCTATGCTATGGATGGATCTGAGGTAAGGGAGTCTGATATTGAGGATCTATCTCATCTTTTAAATGGTTGGGGGAGCGCATTTTTTGCAAAGGAGTTTATCTCAACAGGTCTTGGGATGATGGTAGCAGAGCGTTATATGCCACAGATAGAAAGTGAGATACAAGAGCGGCTGCACAGGGCCCGTAGATATGTTCCTTATGTTCATAAAGAGATTCCTTTTTTAAATGTCCAGACGATTTGGAGTCATTTTGTGCCAGGAATGACAGAGAGGGTGAGCTTTGTGCAAAAGGGGGAAGGGGGGATATCTCATTTGTGCGGCGCCCTTTTTTTACTATATATGGATCAGATTCGGTTGCCCCCGGAGCAGGTGAAGCAAATTTTAAGTTACTATATGAGCCAGTATGGCCGTGTGAAACCAGATGCCCATTTTGCGCATTATGATCCTGCGCTTTTTGGGTTTCATTCTGTGGAGGAGTGGTTTGGTCCTACGTGGCTGCGTTTAATGGCGCGGGTGATGATCAATGGATCGGTTATGGCAAGGCAAGCTGGCTACAGTGTTCCATTTGAAGAGGCTCTTGCCCTTTTCCCTGATGTGCAAGGTAGAGAGCGTTATGCTAAATTATGGCAAAAGGTGATGGAGTTTGCTTTATATTCTGCAAGTGTTGGGCGCTCTGTTTTGGTAGATCCTTTAATATGCGCGCAGTTTGCCTCTTATGCGCAAGAAAGTGTCCAGGTGGATTTATATGCTCTGCCTGAGGAGTTGCAGATTCAGACATTTTTTGATGTGCTGAAAGCAAAATTGTATGATGAAATTCAAACGATTCCTCTTGCTTTTGTAGAAAAAAAGTATCCGGAGTTGATTGAAGAGGGTCTTGAGCTTGTTTATCGGGAAACTAGCAGGCAGGAACTGGCAGCAGAGGTGAGTTTAAAACAGATGTGGCAGTGGCAAATGGAGGATGAGGGGTGGGCAGTTCTTGTGGACAAGAAGGGGCTACCTTACATTGCAGATAAAACGGAGAGGTTTGCCTACCTAGAGTCTATGGATGCTAAAAAAAGACTTGAGGTGGATGAGTGTGCGCAAGTTCATATGCTTGGTGTTGATCGTATTGATAGGGCTCTTAGAGATGCGGAGGAAAAAAGGATTGTATGGGGACTGCGGCGAGCTGGCCTTGCAGGGCTTAAGGATCTTCATGTTGGAGAGGATATTGTGCCTCTTGTCCGTCTGGCTTCTTTAGATGGGGAAGAGGAGAACGAGGCTGCACGCGCACTGCATCGGTTTTCTTCTGATGGGATGCATTTTTATAAGATTTCTGTTGTCGGAAGATGCCGTGACAAGCAGCTTGTTTCTTTTGCGCAGTCGGTAAGAGATGGCTCTTTGGATGCAGCGCTTCATCGAAAGCTTAAAGAGGCCTATCCGGAGGTGCGCAAGAAATATCCTAGCTCTTTTAAAGAGGATAATGGGCAATGGCGTTCTTTTGAAGAGGTAGAGGAGGTGGTTGGTAGGTATGTATATGCGGACTTTTTGCGTACACTGCTTCCGGAAGAGCCGGCACGCTTGGAGGCGTATGCGTATGCTTATCAGTTAGCCTTTTTAAACAAGGTGAGAGAGCTTGTAAAAAAGGGAGAGGCTGGACCCTACACAGAGGGATTTTGGCATATTGAAAAAAAAGAAAAGGTGGTTACACGTAGTAAAGGATTATCTCCTGCGGAGGAGCGCTTTTTAGAGCTTGCAGAGGGGGAACTTTCGCCTGTGGAAAAAGGTAGCACAGAGAGTCCCTGCTTTGCCAAGATTATACGTCATAGCGGTAGAGCAAGTATTGATGGGGCTTTTGTGGAGCGCGTGCAGTCTCCTCTTGATCTTGATGCTAGGCGGTGTGTATGGCAGCTGCTTCTTCAAGAAATTGACAACAAAAAGGCGATCTAATGCGTTATTCTTCTTCTCATGAGTGGGTGCGGGTTGAGGGAAATCTGGCAACAGTTGGCATTTCTTCTTACGCACAAAGTCAAATTGGCGAGATTGTTTATGTGGAGCTTCCAGCTGTTGGGCGGCATTTGTCATGTGGCGATGGGGCAGTGGTTCTTGAGTCGACAAAGGCAGCGGCTGATGTATATACCCCCCTTTCTGGGAAGGTAGTGGCGATTAATCAGAATTTAGATATGGACAGGCTGAATACGGCTCCTGAAACAGAGGGGTGGCTTTTCCAATTGGAGATGATGGATCCAGCGGAATTAGATGATTTAATGGACCATGCAACATATTGTCTAAAATGCAGGTAATCAATTATTTATGCGTAAATGGATTGTCTTTTTAGGAGCTGTTTTCGCTCTGTTTCTAGCCAGAGGGCCTCTTCTCGAGGGGGGGATATTTCTTTTTCTTAGAGCGACTATGGATGCCTCTATATTTGACGCGTTGCATTACAAAAAAGCTTATCTTGAGGCGGGCTCTATTGTTCTAGAGGGTGTAGAGATTGAAGATCAGATGGGCGCCTGCTTTGTTGAAAGGGTGTTGTATCATCCCCGTAATGGGGTGACTTTGGTCCGTCCAGATGTTGTGTTTTTTGAACCGGCGCGCGTGTCTGATCTGTTTTTTTCCCTTCCTGTGCAAGTCCAAGAAGGCCATGTGCATTATGCTGACCTTGTATGGCATGTGGATATTGCAGGGGATGTGATGGCGCTTGCGTGCGATAAAGGCCCTGTTGCAACAGTTATTTTCCATTGGGATCCTAACGCTGCTTGTGTTGTCTTTGAGGCTGTAGATGTACAGCTTTCGATGTTCTTCCCTGAAATTGCATCTAATTCTGTTTTTGCCAAAGGTCAGCTCTGGAATACAGGCGCATTTTCATGCGATATTACTTGCAAAGAGGCAAGAGTGCAGAGCGATTTATTTGAGCTTTGTGCAGAAAAAACACAGATAGAGATTGCGCAGACAGAGATGGGGCTTTTTGTCCAAGGAGAGTTACAAGGTGGCGTTTTATCTTGTAAAGAGGGGCGCATTGAAAATCTATCTGCAACTTATTGCGCAGAGGGTGTATTGGACCCTCAGCTCACTATATCTGGAGAGTGTGTGGCTTATGAGCATAGAATTCCTTTTTCTTTAGGGTGTAGGGCTCAGGCTGATGTACATCGTTTGGATCTTTATGATCTGCGTTTGGATACTACAGAGGGAAGTCTTTCTGCACATGCTGTGAGCATGTTGTATGATGAATCTATTGATATCTATGCTCCTTCTCTACAGTTTACGCATCTTTCTTTTTTGGAGCCTCTTGTTATCGAGAGTGTGGAGATACAAGACTTTTCGGGTAAATGGGGGGACGTATTAAGTTATCGAGGACAGGGGCGGCTATCTTTTACGCATACGTGGGAGGGACTCTCTTTGGATGCATTGGGCAATATGGGAGTCGAGGCAAGTACGCTTCTGCCTTCATTGGGTGAGCTTGCTTTTGAGGTAAAGGATGGCAGATGTTTTTTTAAAGAGTGCTTTCGCTTGACAAACTTTGATCGAAATTTTGTTTTTGAAGGCTTCCCATTTGTCGATTTTTTAGGGCATCTGCATTGTGATGTGCGTGTTGTTGAAGAGGTTGGGAAACAGCTTTTGGAGCCTGTGATCGTCTCTTTTCGAGGTAGTGTGCGCGCCCCTCTTTGCTTTATTCACCCATAAAAGATACGATGTCTAGTAGAAATTCTTGTACTGGAACACAGTGGATGTCATCTTGGATCAGGCGTCTTTGACCTCGGTAGAGAAGAAAACGTTTCGCTTCAGGATAATCCTCTTTAAAGGCTTTTAAGCTAGAAAGATCATTTCTAGAGATTGCATCTCCATTTTTTACCTCGATAGCGATAAAATACTCTTTCCCGTAGAGCACAAAGTCAACCTCTGATCCTCCACGCGTGCGCCAGAACGTGAGTTCATAATCTCCGAGCTGATCATCTATCCATGCTTTAAGATGTTGGGCTACTAGGCCTTCTAAAGCAGCTCCATGAATCTCTTCTGGTCTATCCAATGGGCCTTTTGGACGAAGAGCCTGAAACACGCCTGCATCAAAAAGATAGAATTTTGGATGGGAGGTTAAGGCTCTCTTTGCTCTTTTTGTAAACACATTCAAGGTATAGCCAAGAAGCATATCTTCTAAAATCTGTAAATAATTAGACACGGTTGATCGACTAATCGTGCACTCAGAGGCAATATTGTTTAAATTAAGTAAAGATCCGTGAGAAAAACTCATGATTTCCAAAAATCGGGAAAAATTTCCTATATTTCTTACCAAGCCTTCAGCTTGAATTTCTTCTTTCAGATATAGCGCTGTGTACGTGTTTAGTACGGACTCTGGAGAAGCATTATCCCATGCCAGGGGGAGCATGCCTATTTCTAGAGCCTTTTCTAGAGAAAATGAGAGTCCGATTTCAGCTGCAACAAAAGGGTTCATAAATTTAAGAAGAGCTCTACCTGCTAGCAGGTCAACACCGGATCGCTTAAGTTTTCTTGCAGAAGAACCTGTCAAAATGAATTGATAGCCTCTTTTTTTCTCTATAAGATGATGCACAATGGAAAGGAGTTCGGGGATTTTTTGAATTTCATCGATGACAATGGTTGCATTATCTCCAGCTCCTTCTGCTGTGCTGATAAGGCGCTCTGGTCTTGCCCCATAAAAAGTGACCTCGCTTGGCAAAAGAAGATCGATCCATACTGCATGTGGGTAGCGGTCTTTTAGCCACGTGGTTTTTCCAGTGCCTCTAGGTCCCAATAGAAAAAAGCTTTGTGTTGGTGGCTTTAACAGGCGGTTTATGTGTCGCATTTTTACAACTCAATTGTAATTTTGAGTCTCATTCTTGCATTTCCGTTGTAAAATTGCAATAGTATGCTGCTAGTAAATAAAAAATATAACCTTCTCCATCATAATCCCCAGAAACGATAATAGACAGGTGCTGGTTCTGTGCTTTTAAAATTTTTTAGGTCTGTGAACTGGATTAAAAAATTTGAAACTTATGTTGTAAGTCTGATAGGTGGTATTATTTCTCATTTTTGTTATTATTAACCTGAACTTTGGGTTTTTTAAGCCCGTGGGCCCACGTGAAAGCTCCTATTTTTCAACTAATTAGAGCGGCCCTGTATTTTATTCAATACAGGGCCGCTCTAATTAGTTGAAAAATAGGGCTTTGACGCGGTCCACGGGCCTAAAAAACCCAAAGTTCAGGTTATTAGACCTCTTGCGTAACGCCATTTGTTTGGCAGCGTCGCGCTTTTTGGGAGATTTAAACCCAAATTCCTCGGCAATATGTCTCCATATTACCTCGAAATTTGGGTTCAAAATCACAAGAGTTACCCAAGCAGAGAGGGTGATGCAAGAGGTCTATTTTGCTCGCTTGGGGCCGCTGTGTCACTTGCTTTGTATTGCGATTAGGGAATGGGATGACAGAGAAGAAATTTAAAATTGTGACGCTAGGTTGTCGGACAAATCAGTATGAGTCTCAGGCTTATGCAAAACAGCTGATGGGGATGGGGTATACAGAGT
>CAMFJP010000007.1 GCA_945957075.1 uncultured Chlamydiae bacterium | reverse complement strand
GTCTCTATAAGCTAGCTACAAGCCTTCTGATCTCTTTTCTTTTTTCGCGTAACATCAGTTAAATAAGATTTTCACCACAGAGAGCGCAGAGCACGCAGAGGCGCGCCTTGCGCGCAAAAGATGAGTGATTAAATATTATGTTGCTTTTTGGAAAATTATAGACAGGAAAATAAAACAAATTGAGGTTTATTAACCTGAACTTTGGGTTTATAATCTAAAATTCAGATTATTAAACTAGGATAGAGGCAACGGTGTCGTAAAAACAAAGACCGTGGGGGGTTAACTTGAGGGTATGCTCGTCTAGGGTAAGGTAGCCCTCATGAATGCATGTGTTGATGGCATCTTGAGGTAGTGGCCCGTGGCGGTCTGTGAAAGAGGGGAGGTGGACCCCTTCTAAAAGACGCAGGTTAACAGCTAAGAGTTCATTGCATGCAGCTCTTGAATCTAGCTTTTCCTGAAAGTCTATTGGAAAAATATGATTGTTTAGCGCCTCTGCGTACTTGCCAAGATGAGCGATATTGGCCCACCTTGTTTGATTCCAGTAGCTATGTGCAGAGGGGCCAAGTCCTAAAAAAGGGCGCGCTGTCCAGTAGCCTATGTTATGTAGAGAGCGTTTATCGCCCTTTGCAAACGCTGAAATCTCATAACGCTTTAATCCATAACTTTCAAGCGTCTCTATAGCATGCAGCAGCATATGCAAGCTAGCCTCGTCTGAGGGGAGGTAGGGGGTCCATTTGTTTCTATTAAGAAAAAACGATGTTTTTGGCTCGAAGGTTAGGTTGTAGAGGGAAAGATGGTCAATTGGCAGATCTTTTATATGTTTTAGCGTATTTTCCCAACTAGATTCTGTTTGATAAGGAATGTCATACATAAGATCTATAGAGATGTTGTCGATCCCGGCTGCGTAAATGGTATGGATGGCCTCTATTGTCTTTTGTGCGCTATGCCCCCTCCCTAAAATATCAAGCTCCTGAGGATTTAAAGATTGGATGCCGACGCTCACACGGTTAATCCCAAGTTGTCTATAAAAGCGCATGGTTTCTAGGGTGACATCTTCTGGATTTGCCTCCAGAGTAATTTCGCAAGGGGCATTTGGAAGAACCCATGAAAGAATACGCTCTATGTCTTTAGGATGTAGTTTTGTTGGTGTGCCCCCACCAAAGTAGATCGAGGTAGGGGAGGTGAGATTGTAGTTTTGCTTTGTTAGCAGCCACTCTTTATGCAGAGCGCTCATAAATAGACTTTTTAATTCTTCTTTATTTGGAAGAACAAAAAAGTGACAATACGGGCATTTTTTCTGGCAGAAGGGTATGTGAATGTAAAGACTACCAGTCGCTTGCATCAGGATCTTCTAGGATACCTCGTCTCCAGCGGTTTCTATCGGAAAACGGGTCTTCTTCCTCTTCTTCGATGGAAACTGGTTCCTCTTCGCCCTCTTCGCCGCTCTCTTCGCTAACTGTGGTTTCTGGTTCGTAGGATTCTGTTTCCATGTCCAGTCCAGCGTCCGTTAACCCCTCTTCGGTAGCTTCCATATCGGGAATGCTATGAGGCTCTTGAAAGGCAGGTCGTGCAGTAGAGCGCTTGGGAGCTACAAACTCCTCCACCTCGCCGCTTTCTTTTAGAAAACGCAAGCGCTGTTTTTCTTCGCTGATTTTATCTTGCAGGGAATGTATTTCCTCTTTGTGTTTGTCTAGATCCTTTTTGGGCACAAGACCGAGCTTAAGCCATTGCTCTAGATCTTGAAGCTCAGACTCGAGTTTTTTGAGTCTTTCACTTTTCATAGTGCCTGTTTCCTCCATAATGAATTTACTTGCCGGGGTCTTCAACCAAAAAAATAGCGTGACACAACACCGGATTATAGGTTATTTTATTTGATTTACTCTAGAACTTCTTTTAATTGCAAGGCGAATACCATAGCAGTTATTTGCGATTTTTGTAAAGATCGTATGTAGTCAGAAGTGTATGTAAATAGGAAAGAGCATAATCTTTTTGCAGGTAAGTTTTTGCAAAGGAGTAGGCGGCCTGTGCAATACAGAGCGCTAGATTTTCGTCTTTTTGGAGTTGATAAATCTTTTCAATCACATCTTCTTTTTCGCTATCGAATTCCACATAATGGACGTATGGTAGTAGCCCCCCATAAAACCATTCTATGCGAGAAGATGCCCCCTTTAAAAGCACACTTTGGGAAAATAGCTGCCAGGACATGCTGCGAGGGGTTGTAGCGCCATCCACAGCAATCAGATATCTGAAGCAGCTTTGCTCTATAGGAGACATATACTCTCCCAAAAGCCCCTCCATAAATAGCCAGCTGGCCAAATACGAGCCAACGTGTTTGGCTGGATTATTCTCGACAAAATAGGCATTTAATATTTCTGGATATCGCTTGGATAAAAGAACAAGACGGCTACGCGGTTTTAGATCCCACTCGAAAAAAAAGTATTCTTCTCCCGTCATTCCCCCGCGCCATAGAGCGATTTCCTCTTTTTGTTCCCATGGGACATAAGCGTGCATAGTTTCTGGATAAAAAAAGTAGCTCGGGATGAGCACAGCCTTGTGATTTCCAGTAGACTTGCAGAGTGTAAAGACAGGGGAATATGTTTTACTAAGAAATAGGGGGCGATCGTAGCTATCGCTTAAAGAGACTAAAAATTCGATATCGGGAAGGGGCGCTAGAGCATGAGCCTCGTCGATAGCTTCCAAAAAAAGATCTAGACGCTTGTAGTCTTCTTCATCTAATACGTAGCCCTCTGTTTCCCATGAAGTTTTTCCATTTTGTATGGAGATTAAGACAAGGCGCGCAAGCTCGCCCCCTTGGAGCGCGTGAATTGAACGCATCGTTTCTTGGGGCTTAGCATCCATAAGTTCAGATACCTGCTCAAGATCGCGATGAATTTGCCTTTTCATCCATTCAGGCAGTTCTATCCCAACGCCTAAAATGCATTCAACCCATAAAACCACACACATGCCTAGTAAAAATATGCAAAATTTCATAACTGATCTTATATCAAACACGGAAAATAAATTCATATGTAGAACAGGGTAAAAGGCCTCGACAGACCGTCTACAGGAAGGAGTAGTTGATTTAAAAAAAAAATTCCGTATCATCTCAATAAATTCAATAGACCTCTTTTGAAATCTCCTTTTTTTTGAACAAGGAATGAGGTTTCAAAAGAGGTCTATTTCATTAACCTAAAGGAGTTTCTAGTGAAAAAGACCATATTGTTAGGTGGAGTCTTATTGACTTCTTTAACAGCTTCCGTGCGCGGAGAAGAAAAAAATGAGCATCCATTTTCTATATCTTTTGAGTACTTATACTGGAAAGCTGTCCAAGATCAACTTCCCTATGCAGCTGTTTTGCCAGGTGGCATACAACAAATTATTCAAACACTAAGTAATCAGCAAAATGGCCCTCAATTGTCTGAAAGACTAGAAATAAAAAATCAGGATTTTGAATTTAATTCTGGTTTAAGAGTTGGAGTGGAGTACGATTTGCCTCATTCTAATTGGGGATTTTCTCTGTCCTGGGAAACTCTTCATGAAGGAACATCTTCTAGAGCAAAAGAAAATGGGGGGATTATTCCTATTGCGGTTCCGGTATCTTCAATTTTTGCTTTTATTGGTGGCGACCCCTCTCAATTTGCTTTTGCGTCTTGCGCAGAGAGTCATTGGAAGCTGCGCTTTGATGCTGTTGATTTTACTATTAGTAGACAACTGCAAAGCAAAAAACTGCATGCCTCTCCCTATCTTGGATTAAAAGCTGCACGCATTAATCAAAAGCAGCATATTGAATACGATGGCTTTTCTGCAGGCGATACCCCTATTAATATAGAGACGAAGAAAAAAAATTATTTTCACGGTTTGGGGCCTTTGCTAGGAATTCATTCTTCATGGGAGTTTTACAATCACATCTATTTAACGGGCAATTTGGGTGCTGCTTTATTATTTGGTAGATTTCATGTTTTAGAAAACCCCTCTGCTAGTCAAGATCCCTTTTTTATTGAATTTAAGTTAAAAGACCATATCTGCAATCGGGTACGCCCCTATGTAGATGCTAAGATAGGAGTGGATTGGATGCCTTATGTAGGAAAATCTGTTGCTCTGACAGTTGGCGCTGCGTATGAAGTCCAATATTGGTGGAATCAGTGGCAAGTGCCCGCTTCAGTCGTAGGGTCTGCCATCACGGGAGGAGTGTCGCCTCAAGGAGATTTAATGCTATATGGATACACATTTAAAGTAGCATTATCTTTTTAGTCTGATCCAAAAAAATATTCACCATGTCATCAGGACACTTTTTTAAAAAAAACACAGAACGCCTTCAGAGTATAAGAGGGCGTTTTTTTCAATATTATTTATCCATAAAAAGCACCACTTTTTTCATGCAAAACAAGTTTCAAAAAAGCTTTGTTTTATACATTCTTCTCCTTTTTTCCTTCCGGATTGATGAAAAAAAACTTCAAGAAAAACTTGTAGCCCCGCCTCCAGCATGGATGGAGGAGCAGATCCAGGAAGATCTTGCAAAATTTAAGGGTACAGGGATTACCTTTGCGATGATAGAGCGCACGATGCAGGAGGTAGATGCATTGCCCCACGGCTATGCAGCAAGGTTTGTGCTCTATAGCTTTCATAATAACGTATTGTCATGCACAAGCCCACATGAGTCTTTAGCAGCTGCCGAAGTGACCCATTTTATGGCCTTTTTGCAAGAGGCTGCACGATTTGTCACTTTTCCTGATATCGATTTTCTCCTATCAACCTGGGATTGTTACGATAATCCAACCTATTTAGAACACACCTTTTGTCCCGTATTTTGCATTTCAAAAATGGAGGGCAACACCAAAGTCGCTTTGATCCCATGGCTATTTTACTATGATTATAAACAAAGGCAGATGGAAGAGGTCTATGCAGCATCAAATAAAAGTCCTTGGGATCTTAAGACCCCCATTGCCTTATGGCGCGGCGTGACAAGCGGTAACTATTACCCTTGGTATGAGTGGGACTTTAAAGTGCGCCCACGTCTTGTTTTATTTTCCAAAGAAAGGCCCGATCTTTTGGATGCTGCATTCACAGGCATTCACTTTATAGACGATAAACTGAAAGCTCTATTTGAAGAATACGATTTTTTTCGTCCCTATACCCATCCAGCTATTCAACTGCATCACAAGTACCTTGTAGCAGCAGATGGCAATGCCTTTCCAGGCAGCTTTCAGTGGCAACTACTTTCTAATTCCGTTGTTTTGCGACACCCCTCACCCTTCTCAGAATGGTTTTATAAAGCCTTGCAGCCCTATGTCCATTACGTTCCTTATGCGCAGGATATGTCCGATTTTGAAGATGTCCTTATATGGCTAAGAGCCCATGACAAAGAGGCCAAAACCATCGCGGACACAGCCACAACCTTTGCCATAAACCACCTCATGATAGAAGATGTGATCGTGTACTACTACAGACTATTTCAGGCCTATGCAGCCCTCTACAGACATTAAAAAGTAAAAATCCTACTGTAAAAACGTTAGCCACATTAATTCATGCCTGTATCTAGGTTAAAAGCCTGCAACTCTGGTTTTTTAGCTCCAGATAATCATCTAGCGTGTAAAAGCCCCTTTTTCCTCTTAACCAGAGCGCAGCCTCTAAAGCCCCTCTGGCAAAGCCATCGCGCGAGCGCGCCGTGTGCTGCAAGGTGATGGTATCATCTGGACCATCAAAGAGCGCCATATGCGTTCCAGGGATAGAGCCAAGACGAGAGGAAACGATCCCTACTCTGCCCTTCATATGCCGCTGCATCTCAAGAGCTGTTCCAGATGGAGCATCTTTTTTATGCTCGTGATGCCATTCGCAAATCCCCGCCTTGTACTCTGTAAAGGGGGATATAAGATCGCTTGCCTCTTTTAGTATTTTAAGAAAAAGATGCACCCCTAAAGAAAAATTCGGCGCATAAAAAATCCCAATACCTTGTGCCAGCTCCCGCACAGCTTCTATAGAACTCTCCCATCCCGTTGTTCCAATAACAAGCGATTTACCAAGATTAGCGCACGCTTTAGCATGCTCTAGCACCGCATCCCCGTGGGAAAAATCAATACAGACCTCTGCATCCAGAAGATCCCCCTTTTCACGCCCAAGACGGGATACAACGCTCACCCCCATCGATTCCGCCAGCGCCTCAACCCTTTTTCCCATTTTACCATATCCCAAAAGAGCTATCTTCATACAACACACCCCACTTGCTACAAACATCCAGATTAGTGTAGCATGCCCCTATTTCTTTTTGGAGATACCTATGCACGCATTTGATACCCTTATGGACATCGCTGATAAACTCAACGGTCCCAAAGGCTGCCCTTGGGACATTAAACAGACTTTTACCTCCCTGCAGCCCTATGTTCTGGAAGAGGCTCACGAAGTTGTAGAGGCCGTAGACACAAATCAAGATCCTAAAATTCTTGAAGAATTAGGAGACCTATTTTACATCGTGATTTTCTATGCAAAGATAGCAGAAAGAGAGGGACGCTTTACCATTAAAGACATCCTGAAAACCATCGAAGAAAAGCTCATCAGACGCCACCCCCACGTATTTGGAGATGAGATCGCCAGTCACCCCGAAGAGGTGCTCAAACGCTGGGAAGAGATTAAAAAACAGGAAAAGGCCGAAGAAAAACCCAAAAGTCTTTTAGAGGGAATGCCAGCAACCCTTCCTCTTCTTGTAAAAGCCCAAAAGATGGTAAAGAAAATGCACCGCAAAGGGGCCCCTACACTTCCTAAGATAGACAAAGTCCCTCTCTCCGAAGAGGCCCTCGGGGAAAAGCTCTTTTCCCTTATCGCCTCAGCAGACGCCCTAGGCATCGATACGGAAAGCGCCCTCCGCCGGACCCTAGCCCGCTACGAAGAGCGCTACCACACTTGGGAGGAGGAGAAAGCGCATCCCCTTGATTAGCGCGGAAGGAGTATCCCGAACGAATCGAATGCCACGCTCCTTAGTGATTCATTGTCCGTAGATAAACTCCTTGCAAATGCAATGAACTCAGGAGATTTGTTCCCACCTTTTCTTCTCGCCTCAGCTAACAGGTCGGCTCTATTCTGTGGTTTTTTTGTTGCATAGACAGCGTTGAGAAGTTTGATTTTTTTTTCTCTCAGGTCTGAGTCCTTTGATTGTTGTGGCTCTCGCGCAGCAGATGTCTGTGGCCGGGAAGGGCAGCTTTCTCTCGGTCTTCTTGACTGGCGGTCCACTGCTCTTCCTCTGTTTGCGAGGAAGGGCATGAGAGAAGGAGAGTCCGTGTCTGACTCCTTTTCATCATCGGATTCATCAGAGGAGATTTCGCTGTGCCTATACATGTCGTTTAGCCGCTTTAACATGTAATTATAATCGGGACTTGCTTCGACAAATGTTAGCCAACCAAAGAGTTCTCGTGTTTGTAACCTCTTGAACTGCGGCTCGGATAATAATCTTTTCCATTCTTTAATGAGTGCAATAGGATTTGGGCTTCTTTGTAGAGCTTCGAGCATGTGGATTTTTTTTAAAATTTCTTTGCTTTTTTGACTGTCAGAGCCTACCGAGGGTGAAAAATAATCATCGATTATAGCGCGATCTGGTTGTTGTGTTGTTGGTTGCATAATTGCAAGGGGAGTCGGCGCTGCCTGTTGTTGAACTTGTCGTGTAAAAAATGGGGCAGTCGCACGCAGCACGTTCCTTGCGGGTGTTAGTAAATGTTCTAAGCCGGGTGCAAGCGTAAATGCTAGAATAGACGAGTCCGGATCTTCTTCTGTCGGCATCACTTCATCTGCTATCGGTTGTGAAAGGTAGTTCTGGATTGCAGTGCAGGCTTCTTGTATTTGAAGAGGTGTAGCGAATGGCCCCATTGCTGTTGTGTAGATAGTATATAAATCATGGGTATGATCCCCTTGTATTTCTTGGTCCCACACGGATTGTAAATATCGTTTTGCTGTACTAGTGTTATCTGTTAATACGAAGGTTAGTGTTGTAAGTATTTCGTAATGATTTTCTGCTCGTGCCGCATTATTTAGGTATTCTTTAATGTCTTCTACTAGGGGATTAGATGGGATCGATTGTCTGATTTCGAGTAATTGCTGTTTGAGATCTTCTAAGCTATGAGAAGATAAACTCCACATAATACTAGGTATCTGCTGTAACGGATCCATCACAGCGATGCTGTATGCCATTTTCTTAAGGGCATTCTGTCGTAGTTTCTCTGGATTTTGAGTGAATAGCGCGAATTTTTCTTCAAACTTAAGGCGTATTAACTCTATAGTGGTCATGTCTTCGTAGAGGTCATTAAACAGCTTTTTGTGTCCTTGTGAGATATTAAAATCGGTTGGCAGCATTGTAGTGTAAATTTCATACAACGTACTACCCCCATTTAGCAACGGTATTATGTGTTGAAAACTTGATATCTCTTTTTCTCTTATTAGACCTATCCTTTCTAGGATCTCCTGTATACGAGCAGTGACCTGATCGTTTGGAGGCTGAATTCTTTGCAGTAGGTCTAGAGAATGATTTAGAATGTCTAAGATGTCTTCTCCGGACATTTCAGGGTTGTCTCTAATGCTCTCGTCATTAAGATTGCATATACAAAAACAGCACTCCCTAATCTTGTCTACATCACCCACAAACTCATGGATTTGCATTTTATGAATCAATAGACGGATTAAGTCCGATTTCGGGTTGTTTAAATCATGGTTTATTTTCAACAATTCGTCTAAGTATCCAATAGCCTTACCGGCAATGTCTTTTTGTTCTTCTTCTCTACATCTCTTTAATTGTAGTTTCAGACTGACAACTTGTTCAGTAAGTGCTTCTTGTAGTCCTTTTAATCCTACATCATGATATGCATAGCCTTTGCATTGCTCTATATTAGGGCTGTATGCTCGTAGTAATTCAGGAACGGGGGTGTTTTGTTGATTTAGTGCATCGATCACGTCGCTGACTGTAGCGCACCTAGACTCTGGTGCAAGTGAATCTTTTACTCTTCTTGCGTTTTGTAAGCTTTGTGGATCTGGCATACAAGGCGTAATTAGATTTTCATATTGTCCTCTTAATGCGCGCAAATCATCTATAGATGGATCGTCTGGAAGCTTTTGTTGTATTTTTAGATAGATAGGCACATTAGAATCCCATGAGGTAGTCTGGTTTTGAATAAAATTAGCAAAAGACTGATGATTTGTTTCGCAGGAGGCGATGCAATAATCAATCCACTGAATCATGGTCGCTGCGCCTGTTGGATCAATTGCCTTTATGGCAGTCTCTAAGAAAAGGCTTGCCGCGGATAAACCCTCTATTAGCTTTTGTAATGTGCGGTCAGTGTGCATGCCTGTGGTGGCTCCAACACTTCCTGGTTGCATATCTGAGGCTGCTTCAACGCCTTGTGCTAAGGTGACATGTTGTATAGCAGTTTCTATTATTTGACATAGGAACATTTTTGAAGAAGGCGGCGTGCTGTCATTGTTTAGTAAACCTACTGCATTTTCTATTTGCTTTTGGAAAATCCCAAGCTCTTGATTTAGACCTTTAAATGTATATGGACCATCTACGAATAATCCGGATACGCCGGCTTTCATGTCGTCGAGTTGTTTCATAAGAATAGGGAAAAATGGTAGACCACGGCTTTCTAGTTGCTCAATTTCTGTAATAGCCTTTGGCATTGGCCCGCTCTGGATTAGATTAAATACGCTGTCTGGTAAGGTTCTATAACAACTTTGTTCTTCAAAGGCTTGATTTATATAGCTAATGCGTCTTGTTAGTTCCTCTTCTGAGGGCTCTTTAGTGGTTTCATTTTTTAAAGCTAGGAGTGTATCAGAAAGCGTTTCAATGTGAGTAAGCGCTTTTGTAAGCTTTTGTGTTATTTGTTGACTCTGTTCTTTTAGAGTAGTGTATGTATCATTTAGATCAAGAAGCCGTCTATGTAATCTGTGTATGGTGTCTCGGTAAGATTCAAGCGACTCTCGACTAAAAGATGATCCTTCAACAGATGATGTTTTGAGATTAAGAACGGCAGATGCAATCTCAGTTTTTAATTCAGAGAACTCTGTGTTCAAATCATCTAAA
The DNA here is from genome assembly GCA_945957075.1 of uncultured Chlamydiae bacterium. Classification (GTDB taxonomy): domain Bacteria; phylum Chlamydiota; class Chlamydiia; order Chlamydiales; family Rhabdochlamydiaceae; genus CAMFJP01. The sequence goes on along the minus strand of CAMFJP010000007.1, from coordinate 11,297 downwards.
CGAACTGCATGTCTTTGTATTTGATCTTCTAATTCTTTTATAAATGAATTTATCTGTCTATGATTTACTTGTTGACCTTGTAATGTCTGTAACATGCCCTTTGCGTGACATAGGGCTCTACACTGTTTTAACATTGCAGGCGTATCTTTATGCGCCTGAGAAATTTCCCCTTGAAGTGTAAGGATAGGACTACGACTAAACCCCTCTTCAACCAAAATAGAGAGAATGCCAGTTTCTATCTCATTGATGTTCTTTTTGAGTATCTCTATCCTTTGTTTTTCATGTTCAAGGTCTGTTGCTTCGTCGTCTATTTGGGCAGCAGCTGTTAGCAAATGTGTAAATGCGGTTTCTAGCTCAGCTGTTTCTATTTGGTTGAATACACCCCCACGTGTAAAGGGGTGACGTGGTCTAATCTGGGAGGCTGCTTGTGCGGATTCTGTCAAAGTCTGTTTATAGGTTTGAAATGCACTCATGACATCATCTAGATCTGTTGCTGATATTGTATTTAAAGCCTCAATTTGACTTCGGATCTGCGACTTGATTTCTTCCCATTGTTGCTTTTTAGCGTCTAATTGTAATTCGGTTTCTTCTGAACGTATCCATGTTTGGTCGGCATCAACGGGTAGATTACCTAGTCCGAAGAGAGGGATGTATTGGTTTGTTGTACTTTCTATTTCATTAAAAGCCTCTTCAGCATCTGTTACAGCTGCATCCAGCGTGGCAACTTCTAAGAGTTTTTTTGTAAGGGCAAATAAAGCAGGATCAGTAGATTGATCTATCTCTGATTGGATTTGCTCGATGATGGGTGTAAGATCTTGTTTCTGAAATCTGTTTAACCCGGCGGTCATTTGACAAGATACTACAACTGCTCTGAGCTGGTTTCTAGCTTGATTTGAGGGGCCATCTGCGGACGATTCAGGTATTTGATCTAGAATATAGGTGTACATTTTTTTGAAAGCATCTGCAGAAAGATTGCCACATGTGTCTTTAAAACCATATCGGCCACGTGGTTGTTGGAATGAACCATAAAATTGTCCAAAAGGAGTTTGTGCATTGGGATCATAGCCGGGTGGAAATGCTGGAAGATCGCCAAAACCGGTAGTAAATCCGCTATTGGAACCAGAACCAGGCTGTGGTTTTTGGTCAAATTGATTACCGCCTGTTGGTGAGAATGGAGGTGGTCCGGCAGAAAATCCTTGGCCGCCAAAACCATATTGTGGTTGTTGGTCAAATGGATTACCGCCTGGTGGGTGTTGTGGGAATCCGCCTTCAGTCTGTGCAAAGGGATTGAAGCCTGGTGGTTGGTGTGGCAATCCGCCTGTGGGTACGAATGGAGGTGGTGCGGCACCTGTTGTGGATGCATTCGGGGAAGAAGGTGGTGTGAGTTCTGTTGAGCTTTCGACATCGAATGCAGGTGAGGCTGAGCGTGAAGATAGTATGTCTGTGGATATTATTGGGGGTAGTCCGGTAGGAAGTTCTCTTGGAGTTGGTGGGGGTGCTATAGTTGAATGTGAATTACCTGGTGGGATTGTAATCGGCTGGGGAGCATCTAAAGGATTTGGCTGGGGTGGTAATGAGCTGCTTCTAGATCGGGTGGTGATTTTAGGGTCTGGTTTTTCTGTTGATGTTAACGATGCTCTTCTAGTTAATTTATGATCTGTATTAAATTGATGGTTTATTACTGGTCTAAATAAGGGTGGTGTAGAAGGAACTAAACTTGGGGTTGCTGCGCCTGTGGGTGGGTGATCAGGAAGCAAAGTTGGGAGTACGAATGGAGGCGGTAAGGGTGCTATAGTTGAATTTGGATCAGCTTGTGGGATTGTAATCGGCTGGGGTGGTAATGAGCGACGTCTAGTTGGGGTTATAAGATCTGATGTATTATGTGATGGGAGCGATGCGCTTCTAGTTAATCTCCGATTTGTATCTGGTGTAAATAAGAGTGGAACAGTAGGACCTTCACTTGGAGTTGCTGCGTCATTGGGTGAGGATGAAGAAATAGTAGGTGCTATGGGTGATGAAGGATCGCTTATTGGTGTAGTTGCTTGTAACGCGAGCTGAGGGGGGGGCATTGTGTTAGGAAGAGAATCGGGGCCGAGTTTATTCTCTCGTATTGCTTTCCAGCATAACGCCACATTTTCATCAGTCATTCTCTGTAGTAGTGGCTCGCAAACAGCTTTAGTGTAAGGTGTTATATGTGATTGCGTTAATGCTTGTTTTATTCTAGCGTAATTGTCGACTTGGGCCATTACGTCTTTAGATAAGGCTGCAGTGCATTCTGATAATATATCCTCCGGTCTCCTTTCTGTACTTGTTATGAGCTTTAGGCAGAAATCTATAGTGCTTTTTGAAGCTTGTATAGCTTGAAGACTTTGTATTGTAACTAAGGCATTCTGACAGCGTATTCGGGCTTCTTCGATTGAGATGTGTGGATCTGCCATGAGGCGTGCGTATAGATTTCTAACTTCTTGTGGAGCATTTGTAGTGTTAAGGCCGTGTTCTATTTGTGGTATGGATCTAACAACAGGTTGTGGTGTTACAGGTTCGAATGTTGGTGAGGGTAGAGGTGCAGGGGGTGGTAGTATTTGTTCCAATGCTCGTGTTAAAAAAGCCGAAGTGTCTTCTGCTCCTGTTGTAACAGAGTTCCTGTTTTGAATATTTAGGTCGGTTACGATAGCTTGGTAGCAGAGACTTCTTATAATGGCTTCTGGAAGGTGTACTTGCATGCAGATTCGAGAGCAAAGCTCGCGTGTGGCTGAATAAAGAGGAAATGTATTTAGCATGAATTCCACCTCAGCTAATAGCTGTTTCCCAACAGTTAAGTCAACGCTATGGTAACTCCATATCGATAGGCTAAATAGTAATTTTTCTAAGTAAGCGCCATCTATTGTTTTAGGTTCTTGGGAATTGTTTGTAATTAACATGGAGATTTCGTTTAGAATAGTATCGATCAGGAAGAGGCTCTCTCCGCCAAGATTACGTAAATCGCCTATTATTTTATTTAGATAGGGAATGTAAGTTTGTAGATCCGATGCTGAGGGATCTTGTAAAACTGCGATAAGTCTTTCTATTGTGCCAAGGCGCGTCTTTATTTTTTCATTTTGTTGGAGCTGAAGGACTTTGTTTTTTAGAGCAAGTAGTCTTAGGTTTACGTTTTCTTCTAGGTTATTTGGTCTAGTTTGTGGGGGTAGAGGCGCGTCTTTAAGTAAAGCACGTAATAATTCTTCTCTCTCTTCTGTGCGCTTGCAGAAGGTGGGCCAGTTCTCTAATGGAATCTGAGCTACGTCTAGAATTTGGCGCATTTCAACGAGATTTTTTGATATTTCTTGGTATAATTTTGCTCGAAGTTGTTCTTTTTCAGCTGCTTCTTTTGCGAGCACTTCTCTTGAAGGTTGTGGTCTTGCCGGTCTTCGTGCAGTTGTTGGTGGTGCAGCTGGTCGAAAGTAGGGGTTGTAGGCAGGTGGTGTTGCAGTTCTTACAGGTGGTGTTGCAGTTCTTAATAGCTCTGTGGGTATGGGTTGTGCGCGGAAGTTGGTCTGGCGTGTTGGGAGTGGGGTTGGGACGTATTGATAGTATGGTGCTTGGTAGGCAGATTGGTGGTAGTGTCTTCCGGACCAACATGCGGGGGTTTGGGGTTGAAAGGGTATAAATGGTGGCCCTTGAAAAGCAGGATTACTATAAAAGTTTCCATATTGATTGTAGTAAGAAAACATATGTATCGCCTACGAGTTATAAAATATTTTATTTCAATTATAGCAAAAATAGGATATTTTTAACAGAATTATTATTTATAATAATAAGTTAGATGTTTTAATTTTAAGCGATTGAAAATGAAAGTCTTAGCAAAAGTCTTAAATTTCTGGGCAGAACAGGGGGCCGCACTCCCAAAATGTTGTGAAAATATTGGCAACGGTAATAAGAAGGATAAGACCGCAGGCTGCTTTGGCCCAAAGTTCCATTTTTGGTGGGGCTTTTTGGTCTGTATCGTTTTTATATAGAAAAAGCATGCAGCCAATGGCGAAAATAGATGCAACAAATGTGATAAAGGCCCATGTGTATAAGGAGGCGCCAAATACAGGTTCACCAAAGGTTGGGAAGCCTGGACAAATATGGAGGGTGATTTGTCGTATGGATACAGATGCTCCGCAGAGGGCGCTAAAAATGGAAAAGGCGTGGTGGGCAGGCCGCATACCAAAGCGTAGATTTAGCACTTGGCCCAAGGCTACGCCGATCATGCCAACGCGCTGGAGAAGGCATAGAGGGCAGGGCATTTCATCTTTAAAAAATTGTATACTATAAGCACCCATGAGCACGCCTGAAAGGACAACGATAAAAAGGGCGCTTAGTGCGCGCTGTAGTGTAATTCTTTTCATAAGTTTATAGGGAGTGGTACGGTTATATGGTGCCAAAATAGCAGGAGAAATAAGACGAGGTTGATAAGGCCGATTGTAATGGCGGCCATGCGCTTGCCTTTGAAGGCACAGAGCATAGCAATGGTGAAGAGGAGGATAAGACTTGTCATCATAATAGGGTGTCTCCTTATCTTTACAAGTAACAAAAATATGTTTTTATATCAAAATATTTTTTATCTCGTTCGTGGAAATACACAAGCTATTTGGCTTTTAAAGGGTGTAGAGGGTAGACTTGGTAAAAAAAATAGGATGATCATGTTGTCAGTTCATGGAATGCAGCTAGATGAGTTAAAAGAATGGATGTCTCTTCAAGGGCATAAACCCTTTCATGCCCAGCAATTGATCGAGTGGATATATGCCAAGGGTATACTTGATCCTGCTTTAATGACGACCTTTTCGTTAAAGTTAAGAGAGTTGATTGCAAAGGAGCTTTCTTTGCAAACGATACGCTGTGTTAAAACGTGTCTTTCTGATGATGGGGAAACGGAGAAATTTTTGTGGGAGCTTGCAGATGGATTGCATGTAGAGTCGGTGCTGATTTCTTCAGATACGCGGCGGACTGTGTGCGTCTCTTCTCAGGTGGGATGTCCTGCGCGTTGTAGTTTTTGTGCCTCTGGCAAGCAGGGTCTTTTAAGGCAGCTTTCTACTGGGGAAATTATAGAGCAGGTCTATCATATTGATCGAGTATTGAAGGAAAAGGGCGAGCGGGTATGTCATGTGGTGTTTATGGGCATGGGGGAGCCTTTAGAAAACTATGAGGCTGTTGTAAAGGCTCTTCGTCTTCTTTCCGACGCAGATAGGCTTTGTATTGGACAGCGGAGGATAACGGTGTCGACAGTTGGCGTGGTTCCTGGAATTGAGCGTTTTGCTGAAGAGGGTCTTCAGGTGAATTTGGCTCTTTCTTTACATGCTCCATCGCAGCATTTGCGTAAAAAAATTATCCCTTATGCGCGCAAATATTCGTTAGAGGAGGTCTTAAAGGCTGTGGATCTTTTTGCGAAAAAGACAAAACGGGACATTACCTATGAGTATACAATGCTTGCTGGAATTAACGATTCTCCCTCTCACGCAGAGGAATTGGCTGAGCTGTTACGGGGGCAAAAATGTACTGTGAATTTAATTCCGTATAATCCCATTGATGGTGTGCGCTTTGGGCGACCTGAAGGTGGGGATATTGAGGCTTTTCGTGATATTTTATCGGATCTTGGGGTGCGGACCACATGGCGTTATACGAAGGGTAAGGATATTGCGGCCGCTTGTGGGCAGTTGGCATTAGTTGGAGGACGGGGATGATTATAGCGCTTAGTTTAACGCTTCTTCGTGTTGTTCTTGGGCCTGTTTTTTTGGGGGTCTATTTTTATTACGAGGAGCTTGGGTTTTCTTTGCTTTCTTTGCCTTATATCTTGCTTGCGCTTTTGCTTGTCGCGGAGCTTTCGGATGTATTTGATGGGGTCATTGCGCGCACGTGTAATGTGGTGACAGATCTTGGCAGGGTGCTAGATCCTATGGCAGATAGTATTTTTCGATTGACTGTTTTTTTTGCTTTTACCCAGGGTATTGTCCAGCTTCCTCTTGGTCTTGTTCTCGCTTTTTTTTATCGGGACTCTATGATTGGAACGCTAAGGACTGTATGTGCGTTAAAGGGGATGGCTTTAGCTGCACGTTTAAGTGGAAAAATCAAAGCGGTGGCACAGGCGGTTGCCTGCTTTATCGTGGTTGCGCTTTTATTTTTGTTTACGCGCGGCGTGATCTCTTTGGATCTTTTGCAGCAGCTTAGCTTTGGTGTTGTTGGCCTTGTCTGCGCTTATACGATAGGCTCTGGGGTCGAGTATGTGATCGCAAGTCGCCGGCACATCCTTCAAGCAATTGATAGATGATCAATCTGTTCTCTTCTCTTTTTTATACTCATGTTATGTGGCAAAGCCAGCGGCTGCGTAACGTGAGTTGTGAATCAATTGTTAAAAGAATAGACCTCGTTTTTCTAAAATTGGCAGCGTCGTCATTTTTAAACAAGTCAATTCACGCTAGGTTAGTGGCTTAGCGTGAATTGACTGTAGGTTTTTTAGGAGCAGGTGGAGAGGCAGGGGGAGGGGTGCAGGGCGGCGCTGTCTGGGGCAAGGCCCATGGCGTGTAGCCCATTATCGACATACAAGATGGTCCCTGTGATTGCAGAGGCAAGAGGCGAAGAGAGGAAGGCGGCGGTATTGCCAATTTCTTCTGCTGTAATGGGTTTATTGATGAGGGGGGCGTTGGCTTCCGAGTAGGCGATCATGTCGTCGATAAAGCCAATGGCTCTTGCGGCTCTGCTACGTAGAGGGCCTGCTGAAATGGCGTTTGTCCGGATGCCCCATTTTCTCCCAGATTCCCATGCAAGGGTGCGGATGTCGCTTTCTAAGGCAGCTTTTGCAGAGCTCATGCCGCCGCCATAACCTGGGATGGCGCGCTCGGATGCGATGTAGGTTAGGGAGAGTGCGGAGCTGCCAGCTGGCATTATAGAGCCAAAATGTGCGAGAAGGCTAACAAAAGAGTAAGAGGAGGAGCTAAGGGCTGCAAGATACCCTTCACGAGAGGTTTCAAGAAGTGGTTTTTTGACCTCAGGCCCGTTGGCTAGAGAATGGACAAGAATATCAATGGTTCCATGGTCTTCGGCAACGGCTTTGGCAACTTCTGAGATTGTGTAGCCAGCTACATCTAGATAGCGCTTGTTTTCGCGGATATCTTGAGGCACCTGTTCTGGATAGTCAAAGGAGGCATCTAGAGGATAGAGGGTTTTATATTCCATCAACTGGCCGTTTGCAAGTCTGCGCGACGCATCAAACTTGCCGGTGTTCCATGATGTTGTGAAGATTTTTACAAGGGGGGTCCAGGTGCCAATTAGAATTTCTGCGCCTGCTTCCGCAAGTGCCTTTGCGATGGCCCAACCATACCCCTGGTCGTCTGCAATACCTGCAATAAAGGCCTTTTTTCCTTTTAAATTGATATGCATAAAGCTGTCCTTTTGCAAAAAGATTTGTCAAGATCATAGCAAAAGGAGAGCTCTTTTTCTATCTTTTTTTTGTTTTTTTCGAACCGCCCATCATGAGTCTGCGCCAGCCCTCTGCTGTTAAAATTTTTCCAAGTATAGACTTTTTCTTTGTAGATGCTGCTTTTTTGGTGCTAGCGCTTCTTGTGGTTGAGGCGCTTTTCTTTGTACGCTTGGCCATCATAACGACTCCTTAAGTTACAAAACCCCTTAAGATTGAGTTTATGTAGAAAAAAATATTGTGTCAAATATTTTTTTATTTAATTCTTGTAACTTATGTTACGCAGCCGCTGGCTTTGCTGCATAAAAAATTTTGAAAAAGAGCAGAAGTCTTGTAGCTGGCTTATAGAGACGTATCGGGGACAATTCCGGAGGACTTGGTCATCGACATGTCTCTATAAGCCAGCTACAAGACTTCTGCTCTTTTTTCTTTTTTTTTGCGTAACATGAGCTTGTAAATCTTTTTAGAGTTATTTCTGATTGCACATGCTAGGGCATGCGTAGTCGATGATGAAATACACATTGGACTTCTTGCGTAATTTCGTTTGTTTATCGCTTTTGGTAGAAGTCTTGGATGTTTTCTAGAAAGTTATTTTCGATGAGTTGGAGGACGGATGTGATGCTGCTAATGAGGGCGCCTGGAGGGGAGTTGCCATGACATTTCATCACGATGCCGGGAAGTCCAACGATCAGGGCTCCGGGATGTTCGCCATAGTGGAGTCTGGTTTTTAGCTCCTGAGCAAGTGCTGGGGCTTTTATTTCGAGCTGTTCTAGGATGCAGGCGGCGATGCCTTCTGCTGTTTTAAGAAAAATATTGCCCGTGAATCCATCGGTGACTAGGACATCTACGTTGCCTTGAAAGGCATCTCTGCCTTCGATATTTCCGACAAAGTTGGGGAGGTGGGTTAGGCGGGCGTAGGCTTCTATATGTTCTTTTGTTCCTTTTTTTTCTTCGGTGCCAATGTTAAGTAGTCCTACTTTGGGTTCCTCGATTCCACGGGCTTTTTGATAGGCGATGCCCATGGAGGCAAATTGGGCGAGGTGGATTGCTTTGCAATTAACATGGGCTCCCACATCGAGAACGGCAAGGTCGTTTTTTTTTGTGGGAAGTCTGGCTAGTAGAGCCGATTTATCGATCCCGGGTAAAAGGGGGAGTTTTGTTGTTGCGCTTGCGATCAGAGCGCCGGTGTTGCCCATGGAGATAAAGGCGTTAATGTGTCCTGTTTTTAGGGCGTCGATGCCAAGGGTTAGGGAGGCTTTTTTCTTTCTTCGTACTGCAAGAAGGGGGGGATCGGTCATTAAGATGACGTTCTCTGCGATATGGGTTTCTATCCAAGAGGGGATTTTCTTTGCGTAGGGGGCGGTGCAAAACAGGGTGCAGAAGACCCTGTCTTTTTGTTTTTCTAAAAAGGGGATGACCTCATCTATAAGGCGATGGGGATCGGTTTCGCCTCCCATGAGGTCAATGCCTATCCTTGGGGTAGAGATACGGAGCTTAGGAATCTTTTCCTGCATGAATGACGGAGCGTCCTGCATAAAATCCACAGTGAGGGCATACGATATGCGGCAGACGCTCGCCCTTGCAATTAGAGCAGGTGGAAGCGTGTGTGGGTTTTTTTGCGTGGTGTGCTCTTCTAGAGCATTTACGTGCATTGGATGTGCGATTACGCGGTACTGCCATAAGATAACCTATTTTTAAAAAGAGAAATCTATTGTAAATCTCCATCTTCTTTTTTGTCTACAAGGTACTTTTGTATGTGTAGGCGTTCTGGGCATTTTCCCTCGTGGCATTCGGCGTAAGGGGGGATTTCTAAGAGAATAGTTTCGCGAATAAGTGGGGTGCAATCAAAGATGGGGGTGGAGAGCTCTTCTAGGGGCTGGGTGTTATAGAAGGAGGAGATGTGAATTTTTTTTAAAAACGGGGTGTTGCAGATGATGCAGGGAATAGATACTTGGGCTGTGATGTCGAGTTGGAGGATGAGGTGGTCTTCTGTAAGATAGGCCTTTCCTTTTACTTTGATGGGGTGTGTGCATAGAAGCTCGGGCTCGCCTGTATCAAGTAGGGAAGGGGGGAATTCTTCTTCAATAAGCTGTGTATTTTCTTTTCTTAATCTGTCTATAAAGATGTGCATAAGTGGTGTGCTACCTCTGTATGGGCTTTTTTATCTCCAAGGAGATGTTTAATTTTAATAAGTTCTTTCTGGCACTGGTTATAGAGTTCTTTATGTTCAATAAGGGGGGATAGGGAGGTGAAGAGGGTATCTTTGCAAAGGTGTGTGCCGATGTGTTCTGCAAAGAGGGTTTTTTGCGCTAAGATGTTAACAAGGGAATAGTAGGGGAGGTTGATCTTAAAAATATACTTTGCGATTAGGGCGTCTAACTGGGGAAGTTTATAGGTGATGACTGTCGGAACACTGTGTAAAGCAAGCTCTAAGGTGACGGTTCCTGAGGTGGCGATCGCTGCGTAGGTTGTATGCATAAGGTCGTAGGTGCGGTCTGTGTAAAAAAGGTAGGGTCTTAGTTTTTTATAGTGCTTATCTATGAGCTTGTCTGCGTAATCTAGTGCCTCTTTATGGCCAAGTGAGAGGGCAAATAGGAGGTCTTTGTGGTGTTGTTGTAATTGTAGTGCGCAGTCTAGTTGTGTTGGTAGGTTGCGTTCTAGTTCTTTTTTTCGACTCCCTGGAAATAGGCTGATGAGTTTTTTGTCTTTAGGGATGCATAGGGGTTGGGGTGTGTGGTGTTCTTTTTCGTGGATGAGGGGGTTGCCGACGTAATATGTGGGTAGTTTTTTTTGATTAAATAGAAGGGGTTCGAAGGGGAGTATTGTGAGAAGTAGGTCGAGGTTTTCTTCCATGAGGTGTTTGCGTTCTTTTTTCCATGCCCAAATGGTTGGGCAAATATACTGGCAAATCTTTCCTTTAAATCCTTTTTTGCGTAATTTTTTTGCGAGTCTTAAGTTGAATCCTGGGTGGTCAATTAATAAAACGGTGTCTGGATTCCAGGTGAGGATGGTGTTTAAGACTGTATAAAAGGCTTTTAGTAGTCTTGGTAGCGCGCACAGCACGTCTTTAAAGCCCATGACTTGAAAGATTTCGATAGGAAGTTCTGAGGGCATGCCGGCTGCTAACATGCGGGGGCCTCCAACGCCTTTGATTTCAAGGTGGGGAAGGGTGGGTTTTAACGTGTTGAGGATTTGGCTGCCATGGAGATCTCCGCTGGCTTCTCCTGCAAAAATAAATAATTTTTTCAAGAGGGGCGCCTTCTTCTGGTTCTTCTTTTTCTTTGGGGCGCTGGATTGTTGATGGTGCTTGCTTGGGTATTTATGGTTTCTTGCCAAAGATCGAGGATCTGTTTGAGGCCAGGTTCTAACCTTGAGCGTATTTCGAGAAATTGAAGGGCTAGGGGGAAATCGGGGTCTTGAGGGACGCGGGGTCTTCTGTGTCCTCTTTTTTCAAGAGGGGTTAATCTATATTGTCCTGTAAGTACGGAGATCAGGGTTGAGCGTAATTTTCTAGAGAGGAGGAAAAAAGGGAGGAAGACTTCGTTGACAAGGTTATGAGCCTCTTGTTGGATTTCGCCTAAATGGGGGTTTTTGCCTCTGTCGATATAGTGATCTTGTAGGTGTCTTTGAAAGAGGGGATAGATAAGGGCTGCAAGGAGAATGGAGCGGTCTAGGGTGGGGCTGTGGGGTTCTTGAAAGAAGTTATCGATTTCCTCTAGGTAAGAATAGATTTCATTGCCATCTGGGGTTTCCATGAAGGTCGATAGGGCTGGTAGCATTAGGGGCAAAAGGCCATATTCTATCATTAGGCGAAAGAAGGGGGCTGAAGCTTTGGATTCGAGCATGCGCAGCAGCTCTTCGAGAA
>CAMFJP010000006.1 GCA_945957075.1 uncultured Chlamydiae bacterium | reverse complement strand
CGTCTCGTGGGCTCGGAGATGTGTATAAGAGACAGGATATCCCCCCTGAATTCACCCCGTGTTCGCTCATTGCGATTGCACCATGAAACGATGCCACGCCAAAACACTCCGTTCATTTCTTGATGAAACAGGTTTGCATGCAAAAAAAGGCTTATCTCAAAACTTTCTTATAGATGAAAATATTGTGCGCAATATTATTAAAACAGCACAAGTTTCTGAAAAAGATGTAGTCATCGAAATTGGCCCGGGCCCTGGAGCGCTCACCGAAGCTCTGCTTGATACAGGAGCTCAGATTATCGCTATTGAAAAAGATAAAGGATTCGCACAGGCTTTAAAAAAAATACAACACTCTCGTTTAACGGTCATAGAAGAGGATATCCTAGATAGCGATATCAAAGCGCTGGCTCAAGGAAAAAAAGTTAAAATTGTTTCCAATTTACCATACCACCTTACCTCGCCTATTCTCGGCATGCTGCTGCCTCTTCAAGAGCACATCGAAACACTTACCATCATGGTGCAAAAAGAGGTCGCAGAGAGATTGTGTGCAAAGCCAGGATCCTCTGATTACAGCAGCTTCACTCTATTTGTCAGCGCCTATACAAATATTAAATACTGCTTTACGGTCCAACCCACCTGTTTTTACCCCAAACCAAAAATACGCTCTGCCGTTATTCAACTAACGCCAACTGCTCCACTGCCTTTTCCTCCCCATTTTTTTGCTAGAGTGCGCGCTGCCTTTGCAAAAAAACGAAAAATGATCAAAGTCTCTTTAAAAGAGTGGTATCCCTCAGATACAATCGAACAGGCGCTGCGTAAACTAGACCTCTCCCCACTTGCCCGTCCAGAAACACTTGACGTTCACAAATGGATTCCCCTCATCTCTTCTCTAGAAAATTAGACCTCTTGCATAACTCGCTTTGCTTGGTAACGCTTGTGATTTTTGAGCAACTTTAAACCCAAAGTTCAGGTTATTATAACTCTTAAAGACGTTTGATCCAAAATACCATTTCTTTAGAACTAGGAACACTTTCCCCCACTTCTTTCCATACAAAATCGCATGTCAGCTCTGGATGCGGTTTGTACCCTTTCTTGTTCCATAAATGCTGGGGAGACTTATAATCTAAAGGTCGTTTTGGATCGTTTGTTGCCCTGTTGACCGTACAAAAGCATGCATAACTAAAACGGCGCAAACGGAATGCATACTCCTCACACAAATCAAATAAACGCCGACCAATCCCTCTCCCTCTATATGCCTTTTTAAGAATGAGCTCACTAAGATAAAAATACTTTTCTGGATCCAAGCTGTGCTCTAAAAATGGCCTTTTACTATCACTATCTTCATACACAAAAGGAAGCCCTGTTATGGCTCCAATAATTACCTTTCCATCAAACGCTAAAATAGCCACCGCATCTTCGACTTCCGTAAATTTATTTAAATATCGATATTCATTTTCCTCACTGCCATCATATAAAAAAGGGTACTCTTTAAAAATTTCAATGCGCAATTTCGCAAGCTCTGGAATCAGAGAGCGAATTTGCGCACCTCGATAAGAAATTAGCTCTATAGAAGCAGTTATGTCAAAATTTGACTGTGGCTGCAACGTGTCCACCCCAGACATGTAAGTTTTTTCCTTGCCCTGACATGTGCCTATTATGTTCAAACTCGTTTTGATGATTGAAAAAAAGGTAATCTATACCAAGATCAATATCAAGGTGCCAACGTTTAGAGTTAACAAGGCGAGCCCATTCAATCCCCCCTGTAAGGTCTATATTCCATCTGCAACCATCAATGCGCCGCGCCTCGTGCGCAAGATCAATGCCTACAAACTCCTCTTCTTGTTGGACATGAAACCAACCATAAAACAGAGCGGCTGCTGCCTTGCCGTATAAGCTAAAATGACTACCAAAATGCACGCGAGGGTCAATTCCTATGCGGGGCCCTATTCCATAAAAGTGACTTCCTAATGAAATAAAATCTTCTCCCGCATTAAAGGTTCCCCCTTTATAAGAAACATCTCCATGCTGAGCAATCCACACGCTTCTTATACCAATATTTGGAGCAATAGAAAACCATTTTCCATAATCGAAATTTTTATGGTATAACGCATCAATAATATCTAAAGTCAAATTCCAATGTATTTCAGCAGAGGTTACATAATCCCCTTTCAAGGAATCTTCGTTTAAAGAAAATGCAGGGAACATTCCGTATAACACATCTGCATGCTGATGTTGATGCGATCGTCCGTGATAGTGCACCCAATTAACATCAATAAGACTAGAAGAAGAAGGGGCATATCCAGCTCCCAACCTTAATCCATAATTCCATTCAAAATCAGGTCTTACAAGCGATCTTTCCGTAAAATCACTGGTCGTTGGAACATCTGATGAAGCATTGGTAAATCCAAGTCCTTGCTCTATCGCCTTCCAATACAAAAGAGCATAGTCAACAGAAATCGGAAGTCGCTTATTGGTTTTTTTTTGAGATGGGGAATTAAAAGATCTAGCTTCTTTTTTAGAGCGAGGCACTACAGTTGACGTCATAGCCTGGTTAACAGAAGAGGCCACAGGTGTATTCCTGTCCGGATAAATCATGATAGTTAATACTCTATTTCCTGCAGAACGTATATCTCTACCCTCTGCGTCCATTTCATCAGCCGCAACACGCACATATACATTATTAATACCCTGATCCATGAGCTGCTCTGCGATTGCATCAGCTATAATTTTAAGAGCAGAAAGATCAAAATACAGAATATGAGGATCTTTGCACAGATCAAGGAGTTTAATATTCTCCCCTTCACTCTCATCTGTTGGGGCTGTGAGCTGATCGCTTATTTTTACAAGACGCACATTCACATTCATCAACGCATCCATATCTGGCAGTTGCGATAAACTATCCTTATACTTTACTACTAAGGGTTTTGCCGGATACCACATAGGTACTTGGGAAACTGGAGCCTCCGCTTCTACCAACATAGGCTGATCTATAGAGCTGGATACCCCAAAGCTCTTTTCTTGAGATTGCACAGCTCCAAGTACATACAACGTTGGCATGCATAACTGTAGCGGCAGTAAAATTGTCGCAATCTTTCTCATATATCCCCTATGTAGTAAAGCCTAAAAACCTTACAACTCAAGTTGTAACCTGAATTTTTAGATATCTATCTAATTAAGGCTTTCTATCAACTAATCTTTTTTTATACAAGTGCTTATATAAAAAATAGCAGACAAAGATCCACAACAAGGCAAAAACATAAATACGCACATGGACTGAAGTGAATATATTCTGCCAAAGGGCATATCCCTGCCGTAACCCATCTGAAAATGTTCTCTCTAACGCATGCGCTGAATACAAAGGCCTTGTAAGGTATACACTACCGTCTGTCAATAAAACTTTCAACTCCCCTATATGCTGCCCCTTGTTTACGGGAGTAGACAACTCGAACCATTCTAAAATAATTTTAAAATCGGGCTCTTCAGCAGGGAAATAAGAAATTGCTATATCCTCACCAAGGTAAGCTCCCAAAGAGGCCTGTTTACCTTTGATGGGACAAAAAAAGAGGATATCTTCTTTTACAAACAAATGGCGCGTAACTTTTTGCTCTGCAAATGCAGATTTAAACAAGGAAAGAGCATCTTGAAATTTTGCCTCTGCAGAAGGACAACCCATAAGCACTACAACAAGCTCCCTATCTTCATCCGCTGCAGCTGCCACAAAGGTATGTTTTGCTTGAGAAGTATACCCTGTTTTAATTCCACACGCTTTTGGATAAAAAAATTTACCAGGTTTTAATAGCTTGTTAGTCTGCACAAAATTTACAGGCTGTACACGCTTGTTATTGGGCGGACAGGTGTACCTTACGCTCTTTACAATCTCTCTAAATGAAGCATGCGCACAAGCAAGCTGAGTAATACGAGCCATATCGTAGGCTGTTGTAGTATGACCTGGGAAATAAAGACCGTGTGGATTACAAAAATGCGTATCCATGATCCCTTTTTGTTGCAAAAATTCATTAAGCTCTTTTACAAACTGTGGAACGTTCCCAGACACGTGACAAGCAAGTACATTAGCAGCATCGTTCCCAGACACAAGCATTAAACCATATAACAAATCACGAACGGACACCTCTTCTCCAGCTACAAGTCCCATGCGTGTACCATCTGATTCAAGAACATATTCCATCCCGTGAATGTGCTGTCTTTTATAGGAAGAGGAAACAGTTTTTAAAACATCTTTTGGTGCTATGACTTTTTGATCCAAATCTGCATGAGCCTTTTCTATCGCGTACAAAGCAGTGGCAATTTTTGTAATACTAGCTGGACTTAAAGGCTTATGCATTTCTTTATCATATAAAATGGACCCCGTTCTTATATTCATAACCACAGCCGATTCTGCAGAAACATGAACTTGAAGAGGACGCGCGGACACAAAAGATAGTACACAGACAAAAAAAAGAACCCAGCACATAGAATGTATGTTATAAAATAATTTATAATGTATATACAACAGAAAACGGGGTATACGATGATCACACCAAAACAGCTGGAAACAGCATACCAAGAATTTGTGCACGATCTCAATAAATGGATCCCAGATGGAATCACCACAATCGATCTACACGTTCTCAATCAACTTGGTCTTTTACAACATGAAAAATTAGATACTCCCTATACCGATACCATCAGTCGCTATTTCCAAATTATCGAAACAGATGATAAAGTCACGTTATTCAATGAGCAATTTGCAGTATGGATCGTGCCAAAACTCATAGAAGGCAAGCCAATTACCTTAACCTATATTGCTTTACTACAACAAGATTATCCTCACTTAGAGATGGCATTTTCTACAGCAGGGGTCTATAACGCGCCCAAGTATATCCTCACAATTCTACATCAATTTTTAAAAGAAGTTGTAGACACTGAAGCTGTAATATCATCTATCGACAAAAAAAAACCAAAAAAACCTTAACACCAAACGCAGCAAAATGTAAAATTATTTGCGGCGTTTGATGTAAATTACGCAAGACGTCTAACAGGTCTCATTCTAGGTCTTTTCTACCTTAGCACGACTATGACGTATGCCATAAAAACCATATATGCAAGCGCCAATTACCATCCATCCAACTAACTGCGTCCACGTTACTGCAGGAAGCACAGCCATCTGCCCTACACAGGCAAGCACGCCAAGCACTGGAATCAGCGGAACAAAAGGTGTTCTAAAAGGACGGTGCAAATGCGGTTGTGTATAACGCAGTACAAGAACCCCCAAGCACACAATTGCAAATGCAAGCAGTGTTCCCATATTCACAATATTACCTAAAATACCTACAGGAAACAGACCTGATGCCACCATACACACAACAGCAACCATAATTGTAGAAAAAAATGGCGTTTGGAATTTAGGGTGTATCGAACTAAATTTTTTAGGCAACAAACCATCACGAGACATCGTGTGAAAAATACGCGTCTGCCCAAGTAGCATAACGAGAACAACAGAGGTTAGACCCGCAAGAATTCCCACTTTCAACACAAAACGAAGCCACATAAAAGCTGGGCCTAATGTATTCACGGCAACCGCAAGAGGATCCGGAACAAAAAGCAGCTTGTAGCTTACAATGCCTGTTAACACAAGCGCTATACCCACATATACAAGAGCAGAAACACTCAGAGAGCCTAACATACCAAGAGGCAAATCTTTTTGTGGATTGCGTGCTTCTTGAGCCAACGTAGACAGAGCATCAAACCCTATAAAAGCAAAGAAAATTAATCCAGCGCCTCGAACAATACCGCTCCATCCAAACTGACCGAAAATTCCTGTGTTTTCAGGTATAAAAGGAGTAAGATTATCCGCTTTCACGTATGCGATACCGCAGCCAATAAACAAAACAATAATAGCAATCTTTACAAAAACCATAATATTATTGAATCTGGCAGCAGCTTTAATACCAATAGCTATCATACACCCAATAACACCTACGATAATAATAGCTGGCAGGTTCAAAAAAGCACCTGTCATCTTCCATCCGCCTTCTATGTTATATAACAAAGGCGCCTGACAAAATTTTTCAGGCAAAACAAAACCTAAATCTTTACAAAAACTTACAAAATAGGCAGACCAACCTACCGCTACCGTTGCCGCAGAAAAAAGATATTCAAGAGTCAAGCTCCAACCAATAATCCAAGCAGCCAGTTCACCAAGAGTCACATACGCATAAGAATAGGCGCTACCTGAAACGGGAATTACAGAAGCTAGCTCTGCATAACACAACGCTGAAAACACACAAATAATCGCAGCTAACACAAGAGATAGAGTCACAGCAGGTCCTGCATACTGGGAGGCCGCTTCGCCAATCAATACAAAGATTCCAGCCCCAATAATGGCTCCAACTCCCATCATGGTTAAATTAAACGCACCAAGGCTTCTTTTTAACCCCTTCTTTTCGCTATCCTCAGTCTCTTTCAATAAGGACTGAATTGATTTTTTTGCAGTTAGTCTTTTAAACACAACATTCTCCGTTACACATGCCTACTACCTACTAAATATATTTAATATCACAAAAATTGCAAATAGTATAGTAGTTAAATTATAGGCATATATGATTTATAAATACTTCAAGTCAGAAACGGACTCCTTATTCACGTTAATCAATATCCCTCAAGAGGGATGTTGGATTCACGTCGATGAAGCGTCGCCTGAAGATCTCGAAGTCATCAGCTCCTATACAGGTCTTAGCTATGCAGATCTTCACGACACCTTAGACAAATACGAAGTCCCTCGTATTGAAAAAGTGCATAACTGCATCCTTATTTTTATAAGATACCCAACAGACCAAGAATCTGGTCTTTACACTTCAACACTTACCTTTATTTTAACTGATACATTATTCATTAGCATTTCACCACACGCAAGTCAACTCATACGTGGATTTCTAACACATACGGAATCGACATCAACATTTCCTCAGTCTACTCTTCTAATTCAGCTTCTTTTGCGTGCAATACAAGAGTTCACTCTACAGATCAAAAAAATACGTCATAACGTCCTAAAGCAAGAAAAAGAAATGATCTCCGTAGAAAGCGAAGACATCACTACGCTCACAAAAAACGAAGAAATACTAAACCAGTACCTTGCGTCTTTAGAGCCATTTCTGAACGTGCTACATACAATCACTTCTGGTAAGTATGCTCATCTATGTGAAAAAGATCAAGGTCTGCTAGAAGATCTTTTAAACGCAGTAGGGCAATCCAAAGAATTATGCGGAATCGTTCTTAAAAGCATTCGCAATTTGCGTGATGCTTACCAAATCATTTTCACTAACAACTTGCACAAAACAATTAAACTACTAACAGCACTTACAATTATTTTCAGCATTCCAACAATGATTGCCAGCCTTTACGGAATGAATGTTCAACTGCCTTTTTCTCACTCTCCAAATGCCTTTTCCCTTGTTCTTGGGTGGATCATTCTAATTTCTATCGTCGGCTTGATTATTTTTAAGCGAAAGCGATGGTTATAATAGGCCTCTAACCTGAAACAGAATCACGATCTAGGATGGTATTTATTGAACGTGTCTACCAGATGCTTTTTACTAATATGAGTATAACGATCGGTTGTTGCAATACTGGCATGTCCTAAAAGCTCTTGAATCACACGCAAATCCGCTCCATTTTCCAAAAGATGCGTTGCAAAACTATGACGCAATGTATGCGGAGATACAATCCCTACAATCCCAGCCTGAGCTGCATAATGCCGTATCCGCCGCCATACAAGCATCCGCGTGATACGCTTTCCCCTAGAAGAAACAAACAAAGGAGCTACAGGATCTATTACTTTACTACGAAAATGCACAAGATAGTGATCCAAAACATCTATGGCTACAGAAGCAAGTGGCAAAACACGCTCCTTCCCCCCCTTTCCTAGAACACGAAGAGCGCCATCGCCAACAGAATATATATTTAAACCGCACACCTCAGATACCCTCACCCCTGCGCCATAAAGAATATAGAGAACAGCCTTATCTCTAGCTCCTTCTGGAGAATGCACATCCGGAACATTTAATAGCCTGTCAACATCCTCGGAACGCAATACATCAGGGATACACTGCCATAATTTAGGAGTTTCTATGTACAAGGTCGCATTATGAGAAATTTTACCCTCTTTGCGCAAAAATACAAGCCACGTTCGAATTGCCACCAAAGCTCTACACATAGAACTTGCAGCATACCCTTTCTTTTGAAGAAAAGATAAAAAAGACAAAATATCAGACTCTTGAACCTGTTCTGGCAAACCTAGATCGACAATTGTTGCAAACAATTTCAAATCATTCTGATACGCTGCAAGAGTATGAGAAGACAGTCCCCGTTCCGCTCCTAAATATGCAAGAAACTCGCCTATCTCTTTGATAATAGACCTCCTTAAACATGAAAAAAGCCCTGCCTCTTCATGGAAATGAAGTTATCACTTCCTATAATTAAATGGTCGACAACATCAATTCCCATCACCCGGCTTGAATGCATAAGTAGCTGAGACATTTCCACATCTGCCTTAGATGGCGTAGGATCCCCACTGGGATGATTATGAGCCAGTATAAGACTGTGCGCTTTATAGCGTACAGCTGGATAAAAAACCTCTCTTGGATGAATCATCACCTCAGATAGTGTGCCCATAGCAATTTTTTCAGAATGAATAAACCTAGCCTTAGCATCGCGTAGCATCACAAGAAGCACCTCTTGCTTATAATGCGCAATCTCTTGCCTTGCCATGCCAACTGCAACCTCAACGCTATCCAAAAGGATTTTATTTTGGCAACTTGCCTTCTGAGCCCTTCTTGCAAGCGCAAAAGCTGCGTGCAATTGTATTGCTTTCGCAGATCCTATCCCCTTAATTGCAATCAACTCTTCTATAGAAGCATCAAGAAGACCCAAAAGCCCACCAAAATGCGCTACAAGCTCCTGAGCAAGCATAAGAACAGACTTCCCTTGCGTTCCAGTAACCAAAAGAATCGCAAGCAATTCTCCAAGCGACAATGCCTCTGCCCCACAACGCTGCAAACGCTCCCTAGGAAGCTCAGAATCAGGCAGTTTATTCATACAGATTCTATTTTTCCCCGAATAAACGGATGCACCTGTTTTTCTAACGCTTTTGGCAAGTCCACCTCGAGTAGAATATCATTTTCTTCATAAACACAGGTAATGACTCTAGCCTCCCGCATAAGAAGACTCACAAGCGCGTAATGACTTTGCGGTATTTTAAGAGCAACGCGAAGCCGTAAACTTGCAATCTCTTCCATCATCATATGCGCAAGCTCATCTATCCCTGAATGATCAAGAGCTGAAATTGCAACAGTTTTAGGGTACTTAATGCGTAGTTTGTGTACCCTACCAAGATCTGTGCATGCATCAATTTTATTCAAAACTGTAATCACAGGATAATGTCCAACACCCAACTCTTTCAAGACAGCACACGTAGTCTCAGCTTGAAGCTCTGCTGTATCTGCACTGACATCGATAAGGTGCAATAAAACATCTGTGTGGGCAGCCTCTTCTAAAGTGCTTTTAAAAGCCTCAACAAGAGTATGGGGGATTTTTCGAATAAATCCTACAGTATCAATCAACAACACTTCTTGCTTATTAGGAAGAGTATATTTGCGCGTTGTTGTATCCAGAGTTGCAAACAATTTGTCTTCTACAAGCACATCTGCCTGCGTTAGAGCTTTTAACAAAGTAGACTTACCCGCATTTGTATATCCAATGATTGCAAATGTGGGAACTGCAGAGCGCATCCTAGCTGCCCGCTGCGTTTTTCTCTGTTCTCTCACCTCTTTAAGTTCTTTTTCTAACTGCTGAATGCGGCGACGCAAAAGGCGCTTATCAATTTCAATTTGCTTTTCTCCTTCTCCCTTTAAGTACCCTCCGCCCCCAGTCGATTGTCGAGATAGATGCGTCCATAATCTTTTTAGCCTAGGGAATTGATACTTTGCCTCCGCAACCTCAATTTGAAGCCGTGCTTCTAGCGTTCTTGCCCTTTTTGCAAAAATCCCCAAAATAAGCTCTGTACGGTCAATTACAGGCTTTTTGAAAAAACCCTCTAAATTCTTTTGCTGGCGCGGGGAAATTTCCTCATCAAAAACAATAAGGTCTGCCCCCACATCAGAAGCCATAATCTTAATCTCTTCTAACTTGCCAAGACCAAGATACATTCCCGCATCTATATGCTTTATAGGACAAGCAATCTGTGCGACAGCCTGTATTCCATAGGTGTCACAAAGCCTACCTAACTCCTCCAAGTACTCACGAGCTAATGCTCTATCCCCACCTGAAGGATAAGAACACACAAGCACTGCCTTTTCCATGCAAACCCTTATTTTTTATAAAAATGTTACCCAATTTTCAACTCACTGTCGACAAAAAACGCATTGAAAAACTAGAATAGACCCATTTTGAAAGAGAATATATATGCAAAAGCCCCACATGATCTTCCGTATCCTTTTTATACTGTTTAGCGCTATCTCTATAACTGTCTATCTATACGCGCAGGCCACCTTGTCAGGAGAACAAAAACTGCTCTGGAGCGTCCTATTAGGGTCGTCGCTAGCAGCTAGCCTTATAGGTGTAGAATACCTACTAAGACAGCTATCCCCGCACCAGATTCTTTCCTGGCTTATCGGCCTTCCTATGGGATATGGGATCGGAAGTATTCTATCCCTATTTTTAGATATTCTATTTATCAAAGGACCTGTTGCCAGTGCACTAGAACCTCAAACAATACATATCCTTGAGATCTCCGTCTTTATTGTAGGAGCCTATCTGGGTATTATCGGCGTAAACAAGATCTTAAGCGCTCTTTGTTTAGACACTCTCTTTATACGCAACAGCGCACCTCTCGTTAAATCCCCTTTGCAAGCTGGAGAAATAGCAAAAATCAAAATACAACGTAGCGGCAAAGAACCAAAACAGGGCATTGGTTATCTTGAAGATGGGACCATGGTCGTTGTCAATGGAGGGGGGGACTATGTTGGCGAAACGATTCCCATATATGTTCTATCTGTAAAGAACACCTCTTCTGGACGCATTATTTTCTGCAATGCCACCGAAGATATGTCTTTATGCCCAGAGAGCGCCGGCAGATGATTCTAGGAATTGGAACCGATATTATAGAAATCGCAAGAATACGCAAAGCAATACAGAAAGAAATTTTTTGCAATAAATTATTCTCAGAAAAAGAGCGCGCCTATTGCTTTGCCCATAAAGATCCGGCACCCCATTTTGCAGCCCGGTTTGCCGGGAAAGAGTCTATAGCCAAAGCGTTAGGAGTTGGTTTTGGAGAAGAACTTGCCTGGAAAGATATAGAAATTTTAAATCTACCATCTGGGCAACCCCAAGCCACTGTTAACAATCACAAATTCCATCAACCGACCCTTATCCTATCCGTCACTCATTGCAAAGAATACGCCATGTCTACCGCAATCTGGTTGTCAAAAACGACCTCTTTCAATAACATACCATAGTATTTATGAAAAAATGGAAAATATACACCTCCCTTCTGATCGTCTTGCTTCTTGCAGGATCTGCTATCTTTTTTTCACATTTGCATAAAGTTGCATCATTTAAAAAAAATAAAGAAATAACGTATCCCCTTCCTCAAGAAAACAAACGCTTTGTTGTCGTTATCCCCTCTTATAACAACTCCCTTTATTGCGAAGACAATATACGCTCCGTGCTCAACCAAGACTACCACGATTTTCGCGTCATATATATAGACGACTGTTCAACCGACGACACAGCTGAAAAAGTACAACGACATGTTGACCTGTGCTTCCCTAATGCACCCATAAAAATAATTAAAAACACCAAGAGACAAGGAGCTCTTGCAAATTTTTATTATGCAGTGCACTCTTGTCAAGATGATGAAATCATTGTAGTGGTTGATGGAGATGATAAACTCGCTAACACTCATGTCTTATCGAAATTAAATAGCGTATATGCCAATCCTGAAATATGGTTAACGTATGGAGATTTTATCGATCATCCAGCGTATACAGCTAGACACCTTTTATGCAAAAAATTTCCTAAGCACGTCATTCGCAATAACACTTTTAGAAGCCACCCTTGGGTCTCTTCACATCTGCGCACATTCTATGCTGGCCTGTTTAAAAAAATAAAACTCAAAGACCTGCTTATGGATGGAAGTTTTTTTCCAATGGCAGGCGACCTTGCCGTCATGTTTCCAATGCTTGAAATGGCGGGAGAGCACCATAAATATATCCGAAACACCCTTTACATTTATAACTGTGAAAATCCCATTAATGACAATAAAGTCAGCGCACAGCTCCAGCTAAAATGTAACCACAAAATTTCGAAACTCCCAAAATATAAACCGCTAAAAAGCCTGACATCAACGCAACTGGCAATGCCAGCAGATTTAATTATCTTTTCTTATGATAGACCCCTGCAATTATATGCTCTATTAGAATCTGCGCACCGCTATCTAACACATGTTGCCAATTTTTCTGTCATCTATAGAACAAGCAGCTCCGATTACGATACCAGCTACCTTGACGTAATACAGGCCTTCCCCGGTGTCAACTTTATAAAACAATCCTCGATAAAAGATTTTAAACCTCTTTTAATGGATGTTCTTTCAAACACAAACGCAAATCATGTTATTTTTGCTGTCGATGACATGATCGTGATCGATCACCTCGATGTTGCCCTAGCTGTTCATGACTTAGAAAAAACCGGCGCCTATGGTCTATATTTAGCACACGGCAAAGAGATCAATTATTGCTATATGGAAGATCGATACACAGGGGTACCCCCCTCTATAGAGGCCGACAAAAATCTACATATATGGCAGTTTAAACAAGGATCTGGAGATTGGGCCTATCCCAACAGCTTAGATATGGTTTTGTATCGAAAGCAAGATATCATCAAATGTTTTTCCAAGCTCAACTTCACAAATCCAAATACACTTGAAGGAATATGGCATACCCAAGCAAAATTGGAAAAAATGGGTCTTTATTATACAACACCAAAAGCTGTTAATATCCCTCTAAACCTTGTAAATATTTCTTCTAATCGTTATCTAAACACGATTTCTGCACAAGAGCTCTTACTGCGCTTTCAAGAAGGATATAAAATAGACATATCCCCCTTATTTCAAATCCCACATCACGCAAGACACATGGAGTATAACCCCCAATTTGTCTTAAGATGAAAATATTTTTTTTTCTAATAATTGGCATTATAAGTTGCTTTGGAAAAGAATATACAACCCGTTTTGTAATCATCACACCCTCTTATAATAATAGCCTTTATTGCGAAAAAAACATCCACTCTCTTATCCGCCAGCAGTACCCCCACTTCCGTATCATCTATATCGATGATGCCTCAACAGACGATACAGCTACAAAAATCTCCGCATATATCAATCTAGCAAACGAAAAACCGCCTATCACATTCATAAAAAACACTACAAGAAGAGGCGCTCTTGCTAACTTCTATACTGCAATTCACACATGCGCAGATGACGAAGTTATTGTCGTTGTGGATGGAGACGACTATCTACCTCACCCTCATGTTTTATCAAAGCTAGGCTCTGTATATGCAGACCCCGATACTTGGCTCACATACGGAGATTTTATCTGCTATCCCTCCTATCAGCAAGATTTGAAGATATGCCACCCCTTCCCAGATAAAATCGTTACGTCGAATCAGTTTCGTTGGTATCCCTGGACCTCCTCTCACCTACGCACCTTTTATGCCGGCCTTTTCAAACAAATTAAATTAGAAGATCTCTTGTACCAAGGGGAGTTTTTTTCCATGGCAGGAGACGTAGCCGCCATGATCCCAATGTTAGAAATGGCAGGCAAAAGGCACCGCTATATATCCGATATCCTATACGTCTATAACACGGCCAATCCCATTAGCGATGGGTATGTAAATAGATCTTTACAATTTAACTGCGAATATCTCATTCGCTCTTTTGCGCCCTATCACCCCATTGATTCTTATATCCGAAAACCAATCGGGGAAACAGAATTAGTTGTCTTTTCTTTTGACAGACCGATGCAACTCTACGCGCTTCTAGAATCTGCGCAAAAATACCTGCACAACTTAGAAAAAATTACAGTCCTTTATCGAACAAGCAGCAAAGAATACCAAGACGGATATGATCTACTACAGAAAGATTTTCGAACAGTCTACTTTGTAAAGCAGGGGGCAGAGCCTCACAACGATTTCAAACCACTGTTAATGAGCATCTTAAACAAAACATCCGCTAACTACGTCCTATTTGCAGTCGATGACATCATCTTTATCGATCATGTCGACATCAAAAAATGCGCAGAAACCCTAGAAACAACAAATGCCTACGGCTATTATCTTGCCCACAGCAGCAATCTAGATTTTTGCTATATGCTCAATATGGATCAGGGAATCCCCCCTCATCTTACGATCGGACAAGACACCTATATGTGGCAATTTGAATCTGGCAAAGGAGACTGGGCATACCCCCATAGCCTAGATTTTGCCCTTTACCGCAAAGGGACTGTAATTAACGCTCTATCACACCTTTATTTTTCCAATCCCAATTCAATGGAATATCTGTGGTCATGCGCTGCAGATCTTAAAAAATATGGACTATTTGACACCTCAGCAAAGGCTGTCAACATTCCTTTAAATCTCGTTAACATCTCGACAAACCGTTGCATGCACTCTTTATCTGCAGAAACCCTGCTGCACGCATTTCAAGAGGGGTATAAAATCGATATAGACCCCCTATTTCAAATTCCGCACAGGTCCAGACACATGGAATACGAACCTAAATTTATATCTAGATGATGAGTAATGAATTTATTTTTCTCGTCCATGCTTTACTTGTAATCGGTTGCGTGCTGATTGCCCTTCGCCTCGGAGAGCTTGCTCTTTCGGCATGGGTCGTCATTCAAGCCCTACTCGCAAATCTCTTTGTAACAAAACAAATCCATCTATTTGGATTCGATGTCACAGCAAGCGATGTATACGCAATAGGCTGTATTTTAGGCCTTAATCTATTACAAGAACATTTTTCTAAAGAAAAAGCACTACAAGTCTCAAAAATATGCCTATTTTTCATGGCATTTTTTGCAGGCGCAAGCTACATCCATCTATTATATATCCCAAACGCCTATGACAAAGCGCACCCAGCTTTTTGCGCAATCTTTAATCAAACACCCCGTATAATGATTGCCTCAATAGGTGTTTTTTTTGTCGTTCAATATATCGATACCCATGTGTTTGCATGGCTAAAAAAACATTTTCACGCTGCGCGTTTTTTATTTCGAGGAACAATATCTCTAATTATATCGCAATGTTTAGATACACTACTTTTTACCTATTTCGGTTTATTCGGAATTGTGGAATCATTGTTTGATATATTTGTAATGAGCCTTTGTATAAAACTAATTATTATTGTTTTTTTAACACCAACTACTTTATGGGCTACGAAAAAAGCGTAGATTTTCACTTTGAAATCATTCATACATCCAAAAAATCTGCAGCCAGGGTCGGCAGAATTCATACACCTCATGGAATTATCGACACCCCAAATTTTGTTGCCGTCGGCACAAACGGAACCGTCAAATCCTTAGATAGCGCCACGCTTCAAGACATTGGCCTTCAACTCATGTTTTGCAACACCTACCACCTTATTCTACAACCTGGAGTAGAAACCATAAAACAAGCGGGAGGATTGCACCATTTTATGAACCGGCAGCTTCCCATTATTACAGATTCCGGGGGCTTTCAAGTCTTTAGCTTAGCCTATGGATCTGTAGCCGATGAATTAAAAGGCAGAGGAACTAAAAAACAGGGTGGCTCGGTTCTTAAAATTACAGAAGAGGGAGTTGTATTCCGCTCCTACCGCGACGGTTCCCTTATTCATTTAACACCAGAAAGCTCGATTGCGGCACAAAAAGGTTTAGGAGCTGACATTATCATCCCCTTCGACGAGCTCCCTCCTTATCATATAGACCCCTCTTCTCTTGAAAACTCGCTAGAGCGCACACACAGATGGGAAAAAAGATCACTAGATGCCCATTTAGACTCTAGACAAGGTCAAGCTATGTATGCTGTGATTCATGGAGGCCCTAATTTAACACTGCGCGAAAAAAGTTGTGATTACCTTACCAAACTTCCCTTTGATGGATTTGCAATCGGAGGAAGTATGGGCAAAACAAAAGAAGAAATGTACGCCATTTTGTCTCATACCCTTCCACGACTTCCCAAAGAAAAACCAAATCACCTTTTAGGAATTGGAGATCTAAGCTCTATCGCGCGCGGCATCCCTCTTGGCATTGATACCTTTGACAGCTCGTACCCAACAAGAGCTGCAAGACACGCTATTATACTAACAGAAGCAGGCCCACTGAATATCTCTAAATCGATCTATGCAAACCAATTTGCCCCTATCGACCCCTCCTGTACGTGCTTCACTTGCCGCACATTTCACGCTGCCTACCTACACCACCTTTTTAAAGCAAAAGAGCTCACTTTTATGACCCTTGCCACCATCCATAATATCCATTTTATGGTCGAGTTCATGAATGCCTACCGCCATCACATCCTTCAAGATCTGATATGACATGCCACATAATGCTGAGGCGACACCTCTTTAAGCTCAGGACGTATATCCATGCATACTTTTTGGGCATATGGACAGCGAGCAACAAAAGGACACCCCTTTGCGTGCCTTGCAAACAACGGAACATCTCCTTTTAGAACGATTTTACTCCTTTCCATACCAGAACCAGAAAACAAAGCCGCATCAAACAAAGCCTGCGTATAGGGATGTAGCGGCTGTGCATACAAAGCATCTGCTGGAGCCTGCTCTACAACACACCCAAGATACATCACAGCAATAAAATCAGAGATATATTTTACAATTGCTAAATTGTGTGCAATCACAAGGTAAGTTAAGGCCCATTTTCTTTGTAAAGACTGCAAAAGCATTACAATTTGCTCTTGTATGACCGCATCTAAAGCAGAAAACGGCTCGTCACATACAAGAAACTTCGGATTCAGCATAAGAGCCCGTGCAATCGCAATTCTTTGCCTTTGCCCTCCACTAAACTCATGCGGATATCTATCTAAAACATCAGAAGATAATCCCACATTTTCCAAAAGATCTTGAATACGCTCCTCTTTATCTACGCATGAATCAGGATACACAATAAAAGGCTCATACAAAATATCCCGTATACGCATTCTAGGACTCAGCGCTGCATAAGGATTTTGAAAAACACCTTGAATATGCGGACGCATCAACCGAAAAGCTCTAGCTGAAAGCGCTGTCATATTTATAGAATCAAAAAAAATATCCCCAGATGATGGCTTGTCTAAACGGAGCAGCATACGCCCAAAAGTCGACTTGCCACAACCACTCTCTCCAATTAGCCCTAACGTTTTTCCAGATGGAATATGTAAAGAAACATCACAAACAGCAGATACCGTCTCGTTTCCTACCTTAAAATGCTTACTTAAATTATACACAGAAATTAAAGAAGAAACGCTGCCCCCATCACAAGAACGTTTTTTAGACATATCAAAACGTGGAAGCGCTGCAAGCAGCCCCCGTGTGGCCTCATGCGCTGGTGTAGAAAATAAAACACAGGTTTTTGCCTCTTCAACAATACGTCCCTTTTCCATTACAAGAGTACGATCGCACATCCCTTCCACAACACTTAAATCATGGGTAATTAAAATCACGCTCATCGCCATTTCTTTTTGTAAGGACTGCAAAAGCTCCAAAATATGCATTTGCGTCGTTGCATCAAGAGCAGTTGTCGGTTCATCCGCAATCAAAATTTTAGGATGATTAAATAAAGCAAGAGCAATCATCGCCCTTTGCCGCATGCCGCCACTAAGCATATGAGGATAAGCCCTTGCTATCCGCTCTGGATTGGAAAATCCAACCCGTTCTAACAAATGGAGCATCTCTTGTTTTCTTTGCCTATCACTTTCACAAATCTGCGCTCCTATCGTTAATATAGGATTTAAAGAGGTCATAGGGTCTTGAAAAATAATAGCAATTTCCCGTCCCCGCATAAGCCGCATAGAACCCTCTTCAATAGCATGCAGGGCAATCCCATTATAAAATATCTCGCCTTGAAAAGAACCTTTTGGCAAAAATCGCATCAAAGCCCGTGCAATACTACTCTTTCCAGAACCAGAAGCCCCCACAACACCCAAAATCTCTTTACACATAAGATCGAAAGAAATTCCCTCGACGGCATACCGATCTGAATAGCGAACATATAAATTTTTTACGCTAAGAAGTGGCTTCATGAAAATGTCACAGGATCCATACATTCACAGAGTGCGTCCCCAACAATATGAAATCCTATCATCGTGACACTAATAAAAGCGGCTGGAAACAAAAGTCGCCAAGGATAAAAAGATAGTGCGGACAAACCATCATAGGCCATAACCCCCCAACTCGCACAAGGCACCTGAACACCAAGTCCCATAAAACTTAAAAAGGCCTCCGCAGAAATAGAAGATGGAATTGTCATTGTAATAGCCACAAGAATAGGTCCCGCCATGTTAGGAAAAAAATGACGCAAAAATAGACGCCCCCTTCTCACGCCGAGGACCTGAGCTGATTTTATGAAATCCAGCTGCTTAATCTTTAATACGTGCGCTCGCACAATCCGCGCCATATTAATCCATCCCGTTGCAGCTAAAGCAAGAATCACTGTAAAAAGACCAGAACCAATAAGAGTAATCAATAAAATCACAACGATCAAATAAGGCAAAGCATACAGAATATCGGCAACACGCATTAAACTAGCATCTACCTTGCCTCCAAAATACCCCGCTGTAAATCCAAAAAAAACCCCAATACAAAGATCTAATAAGGATGCAGCAGCAGCCACAAATAAAGAAATTCTAGCGCCCCACCAAATACGCACAAAAATATCACGCCCTAGCTCATCCGAGCCAAACCAAAAATCACGACAAGGGGGCATATTTTTCAAATGCAAATGCGTGTCGTAATAAGTATGTGAGCTTAAAAGTGGCACAAAAACAGCGCCTACAACTAAAAACCCTATCACCCCTATCCCAAACCACGTAAGTAAACGCATTTTATTCATACTGTGCTTCCATACTAATCCTTGGATCCAGAAGACAGTGTAAAACATCACCAATAAAAGTACAGATCATAAGAACAGCGCTATAAAATAAAGTCAGCCCCATAATAATTGTATAATCGCGCGCAATCACACTGGATACAAACCAATACCCAAGCCCCGGAATCCCAAAAATTTTTTCCACAATAAAACTACCAGTCAACACACTAGCAACCAAAGGCCCTAAATAACTAATAACTGGCAAAAGCGTATTACGCAAAAGATGTACCCATACAATGCGAAAAGGATGAATTCCTTTGGATTTTGCCGTATATATATAATCCTTATGCATCTCCTCTGCCATACCCGAGCGGATCAAACGCATAATAAAAGCCATTGGAAAGGCAGCCAAAGCCATGACCGGTAAAACAACTTGTCTAGGCTCTCCCCATAAAGCAACAGGAAAAAGATCCCATTTCATAGCAAAAAGATACTGTACTATGGCAGCCAAAAGAAAACTAGGTGTCGCCAAGCCAATCACTCCAATAAAACCACACAATCGATCCTGCCATCGATGCTGAAAAAAGGCACTAAGTCCCCCCATCAAAATACCCATCATCAACGCAAACGCAAGGGCAATCCCACCAAGAGTACAGGAAACTGGAAAAGTTTGGCGAATAATGCTACATGTTGTGCATCCCCGATATTTAAATGAAGGGCCCAAATCCCCTAAACACAGCCCCTTGATGTAACATAGATACTGTTTATACAAAGGAAAATCTAAACCATAATAATGACGTATAGCTTGCAAAATTTCCTTAGGCACTCCCTGTTCCTCTACAAACGGATCCCCTGGAATGACCTTCATTAAAAAAAAAGTAATAGTCGCAACGGTGTACAAGGACAGGATAAAGAATAGTAATTTTCGTATGATGGTATATATCATTTCACGCCTCACAATAAATCCCCCTCGAGCATGCACCTATCCCCTTTTTTCGTTTAGCTATAAAAATTTTTTACACCCAAAACAAAGTTGGTATAAATCTAAACATACACTATAATCTACCCATGCTTTCTAAAATACCATCTTCAAAATACGTACATTTTGTCAGCCTTGGCTGTGCACGCAACCTTGTAGACACCGAAGTCATGCTAGGGCTTGTTCTACATGCAGGCTATCAAATTACAGACCGCATGGATACAGCAGACTACCTCGTTGTAAACACCTGCGGCTTTTTAGAAGCATCCCGCCAAGAATCTTGCGACACCATCGCTTCCTTTATAGCTTCTAAAAAACCTACCGCAAAAGTTATTGTGACAGGCTGTATGGTCAGCAAGTACGGAGAAAAAATTAAAGAGCTATTTCCAGAGGTGCACTACTTACTAGGTCCTGGAGATACAGACAAAATCCTCACAGCAATAGGATCCGGAGAACAAGGCGAAGCACTTGGATCCGCAAAAAGTTACCTCGAATGGGGAGAAGTCCCAAGGCAATTATCTACCCCACCTCACTATGCCTACCTCAAAATTGCGGAGGGGTGCGCAAAAAGGTGCGCGTTTTGCATTATCCCCCTTTTAAAAGGCAAACTACGCAGTAAAACCCAAGAACAAATCTTAAAAGAATTTCATGCCCTTCTAGAAAAAGGCGTGTATGAAATCATCCTCATTGCACAAGATCTTGGCGATTACGGTTTTGACCGAGGGGAACAACATGCACTAGAAACCCTTATCAAAGAAATCCTGAACATAAAAAAACCTTTTTGGCTCCGCCTGCTTTACCTCTATCCAGATGAAATCACAGAGGGCCTAATCGATCTCATGTCCCAAGACAAAAGACTATGCGCTTATCTCGATATGCCGATACAACATATCAATAGTACCATGTTAAAAGCCATGCGCCGCAAAACCTCCAAAGAGCACATCATACACACCCTGACCCAGCTGCGCGCTAAAATACCCCATATCACCATTAGAACAAGTCTCATGGTCGGCTTCCCAGGGGAAACAGAGGAAATGTTCGAAGAACTACTCTCTTTTGTAACAACTTACCCCCTCGATCATGTCGGTGTGTTTAAGTTTTCAAAAGAAGAAGGGGCACACGCTGCAACCCTACCCAATCACATTCCAGAAGACATTAAAGATAAACGCTTTCATCGCCTCACCTCCCTCCTAGAAGAGCTGGCCCCAAAGCGAAGCGGACGCTGGGTTGGCAAAACACTTGAAGTGGTTGTTGAGGGTTACCATCCCGAAACACCCCTTCTTATGCGCGGCAGATTTTACGGCCAGTGTCCTGAAATCGACGGCATGGTGATTATCAATGACGGAAGGAAAGTCAAAGCCTTTGGCAAACGCTACCTCGTCAACATCACAGACGTTGCAGGATACGATCTCATCGGCACCGTCCTTTCTTTAGCCCCCGACGCAAAAACGCCACAACCCCTCAAGTGCCTGTAATACCAAAGTGTAGTTTTTTATGACCCTTCAAACAGACACAAACTTTTGTAAAAATATTCTTATTGACCACTAAACATTTTATATCGCATATTGTTTCCTTGAAATCCACCCAAGGAACCTCGTGCGCCTCCTTTTCTTCCTCCTGCCCATCCTTGTTTTTGCCCTTCCCGAGCTCCCCTTCCCCGAAGATGACCCAAGTCTCTGCCATCATGTCAACGTTATCTCGGGCCACC